>OMQW01000055.1 GCA_900313345.1 uncultured Eubacteriales bacterium | reverse complement strand
ACCTGGAGATAATTTTTGGAATTCAGATTCTAAACTAAGTTTAGTAAAGGCATCAATTTCTTCAAATACAGGTACATGATAACTATTAGTAATATAATCACGATCAGTAATACCTTTAATAACTCCAAATCTTTCTTTTAAACATTTAGCAAACTTATAAGTAGTAGATTCAATAGGAGTTCCATAAACAGAATAATCAATATCTTCAGCTTCTTTCCATACTTTACAAGCATCATTTAAATGTTTCATAACTAGAAGTCCAAAATCTCGTCCTTCTCCACCATCTGTATGTGAATGACCTGTCATATACTTAACACATTCATAAAGTCCAGCGTAACCAAGTGATAATGTAGAATAACCGTGATGTAATAATTCATGTATTGATTCACCTTTCTCAAGTCTTGCAAGTGCACCATGTTGCCATAATATTGGTGCAACATCACTTGTTACTTTAGAAAGTCTTTTATGTCTTATTTGTAAAGCTCTATGACAAAGTTCAAGTCTTTCGTCAAATATTTCCCAAAACTTATTCATATCCTTTCCAGAACTTAGGGCTATATCAGGTAAGTTAATAGTTACAACACCTTGATTGAATCTACCATAATATTTACCCTTACCCTCTTCATAATTCTTAGCCTTAGCAATATTACCTAAACTAATTGATCTATCAGGAGTTAAGAAACTTCTACATCCCATACAAGGATAACAATCACCATCACCATATTCATTTTTCTTAAGTTCTTTCATAACTTTTTCAGAAATATAATCAGGTACCATTCTCTTTGCAGTACATTTACAAGCAAGTTTAGTTAAATAATAATACTTACCATCTTCTTTAATATTATCTTCTTCAAGAACATACAAAAGTTTAGGAAATGCTGGTGTAATATAAACACCTTTTTCATTCTTCATACCTTGAATTCTTTGATTTAAAACCTCTTCAATAATCATAGCAAGTTCATCTTTATATTTTTTAGTCTCTCCTAAATACATACAAACTGATAAGAAAGGAGCTTGTCCATTAGTAGTAGTCATTGAATTTATTTGATACTGAAAAGTTTGAACACCATCAGTTACTTCTTTCTTTAGATCTTCCATAGCATATTTTTCAATATCTTCTTTACTAAATCCACGATTTTTATATTTTTTAACATAAAAATCTTTACTAGCTTTAACAAAAGGTGCTAAATGTGTAAGAGTAATAGTACATCCTCCATATTGACTACTAGAAACAGCAGTAATAAGCTGAGTTGCAATAGTCATAGCAGTTAAAAATCTATGAGGTTTTTCGATCATTACACCATTAATATTAGTACCATTTTGAAGCATATCATCGAGATTAATTAAATCACAGTTATGTAATGCATTTTGTGCAAAATAATCTGCATCATGGAAATGAATAATACCTTCATCATGAGCCTTAACAATATCTTCAGGTAATAAGAATCTTCTAGTAATATCAGTACTAGTAATACCAGCAATATAGTCTCTTTGAGTAGTAACTACTCTAGCATTCTTATTAGAATTTTCAGTATTCCAGTATTCATTTTCTCCATTAATTAATTCTTTAATAGATAGATCTGTAGTGTTACTTTTTCTAACAAGTTCTCTAGTATATCTATAAGTAATATATTGCTTAGCAAGTGCATATTTACCAAGAGCCATTAATCTCTTTTCAATAATATCTTGTATATCTTCAACAAGAATTCTTTTCTTGTTTAAACCCTCAATATATTTAATTATATTTTTTATTTGAATATCAGAAACTCTATCTTCTTCACTAACTTCTTTATTAGCTTTCTCAATAGCAATTTCTATCTTACTTGGAACATATTCAACTATATGTCCATCTCTCTTAACAATTTTCATTTAACTCCGCCTTCTTTCATCCTACATGTTGAGTATAACACCTACACTATAAAAACATTATGTTGCAATTGCAACATTTTACATATTTTGCTAAAATATTTTTAAGAAGGTGTAAATATGATAAGTCCATTCAGTAATATAGAAGGAAAAAATAAAGAAAAGTTATTAAAGGAGCTTGACGCCATAACTGTAAATATAAAGAAAAATGTAGATATTTCATATTTATTAAATGAAAAAAACTCTATTGCCATACTAATTAAAGGATATATTGAAATAACAAAAGAAAATGAAGATGCATCTATTACTATAATAGATGACATAGAAGAAAACGATGTTATATCATCATCAACAATGTACATTAGAAATAATGAATATAATATAAAGACGAAAGAAGAATGTACATTAATTATTATAGATATTGAATCAATTAAAAGATTAAGTATTAATCCCAAAAGATACTATAATAATTTTTTAATGAATCTATTCTTAATTAATAATGAAAAAATAAAAAAAAGAAATGAAAGAATAGAAATACTTACCAAAAAAACAATAAGAAATAAGCTTCTTGAATATTTTAGAATAGAAAGTAATAAAACAGGTTCAAAATATATATATCTACCATCAACATTTATCAATCTAGCTGAATATTTAGCAATAGATAGATCAGCAATGTCAAGAGAATTAAAACTACTAAAAGATGAAGGCTTTATAGAAATTAAAGATAAAAGAATTACTCTACTTTATAGATAAAAAAAGAAATGGTTATACCATTTCTATAACAGAACTATCTGCACCATTATTTATTTCATCTTTAAATATAATAAGAAGTTTCTTTTTAATATCATCTTTACTAAAAGGTTTAGAAAGATAAGAAAAGAATCCTTCTGATATATATTTTTCTTCAGCTCCTGCAACAGCATCAGCAGTTAGTGCAATAACTGGAGTATTAAACCCTGGTATTTGTTTTAAATTTCTAAGAGCTGTCTCACCACTCATAACAGGCATCATTATATCCATAAGTATTAAATCATATTTATTACCAGAATTTATTTTATCTAAACACTCTTGACCATTATTAGCAAAAGTAAGATCAAAATTAAAATCTTGTAAAGCTCTCTCAGCAACTTTCAAATTAAGTTTATTATCATCAACTATTAATATTTTCTTTTTGCCAAAAGAAATATTATTATCATCTTTTTTACTAATAACTTGAATATAGTTAGGATCTGTCATTACATTAATCTTCTGTGGTATTTGTACAACAAATATAGAACCCTCTCCAAATCTAGATTGTACATTTATTTTACCACCCATCATTTCAACAAGTTGTTTAGTAATAGCAAGTCCAAGTCCAGTGCCTTCAACAGTAGTATTTCTCTCAATATCTAATCTTTCAAACTTAGTAAATAATTTATTAATATCTTCTGCTTTAATACCTCTTCCAGTATCTCTAACAGAAACCATAATATTAGAAATATTATCTTTATTAATACACTTGCAAACAAGGTCTATCTCACCTTTTTCTGTATACTTAATAGCATTAGTAAGTAAGTTATTTATAATTTCTTTTACTTTACCTTTATCCCCTATTACCTCAAAAGGAATATCAGGAGCAATATAATACTTAAAATCTATTGGTTTATCTCCAATTCTAGTAGAGTCTATCTTAGCAAGAGTTTCAACTTCTTGTTTAAAATTATAAACCCCATCTATAATTTCCATTTTATTAGTTTCAATCTTAGAAATATCTAAGATATTACCAACTATTTCAAGAAGAGTCTTAGAAGCTTCAACAATATACTCAGAATCTTCCTTAACCTCAGCAGGAACTTGATCATTATAAGATTGAATATCTTCAGAAAATCCTACTATAGCGTTTAGTGGAGTTCTAATCTCATGTGACATAGAACTTAAAAAATCACTCTTAGCACGATTAGCTTTTTCAGCTTGATCTTTTGCGATTTCTAATTGATTTATCATTTTCATATCAGGATTTTCAATAGTAAAGTACATTAAAAATGTTACAACAGTATCTACACCTGTCATTAGTAAAAGTTCAGGATATAACTTTTGAACTATTCCAACAATTAATCCTAAAATAATAAAAATTATTATAGGTATCATTTTTCTTGCCTTAATAGTTTTTAAGTTGCATATAATAAAACATATCCAAGTAAAAATTAAAACAGAGTAAGAAAAAAATAAAAAATTAACAGAAGGACCATAAGAATAGGCTTTATTATCAGAAATGTAATAATGCATTGGTAAAAAAATAATAAATAATATATTTATAAAATAATATATTAAGCAAAAAACATTGACATTTCTTATATAATTTTTAGAAGTGTTTTCACCTTTTACAACCAAAAACAAATATAAAGTAAATAATAAAATATATGATAAATAATAAATTAAAAGTAAGTGAGTCATAATCGAGTTTAATATTCTAAATTTGTTAATATTATATACTGTGAAAAAACAAAATAACTCGATTAACAAACCAATTTCATTTAAAATCATTATTTTTCTAAAAATTTTTGTTTCCGTGCTATTAATTCTTTTTGTAGAAAAATATACTATTAAAAGAATAGACATATAAACAAAACTAGTTATTTGTAACCAAATCATATTCATATAGAAGCCTCCAATTATATATCATTATATCACAACGAAAAAAAATATAAAATAAAAAAAACCAGAATTAACTGGTTTTTATGGATTTATTTTTAAATAAATTTAATACTTTTTTAAAATCACTTTTTTTGTTATTTTCTTCATTATATAACTTTTTTAATTTATTATAATCTGTTTTAAGACTATTGTTTTTTGGAATAGTATCTAAAGAAAAATATTCTGAAGGAATTATATAGCTTTCTATATTATTTGCAATACAAAGATCATTTATTTCGGATTTTAATTCACTATCCAAAAAATATCCTTCTTTCATAACAATATATGCAATAGGTTTAGTAATTCTTTTTTCATCAGGAACCATAACTATTTCACATTGATCAATTAATGGATGTTTACTTATAACTTGTTTTACTTTATCTGGAAAAACCTTTGTAGGAACTCCATTTGAATCTCTTGATATCTCAATTCTTCTTAATCTTCCATCTAGATAAATACAACCATTTTCATCAAAATGTGCAGTATCTTGTGTCCTGTACCATCTTATACCATTTTCATCAGTAATAATAGCTTCGCAAGTCTCTTTTTCATTATTAAAATACTCTTTCATCAAAGTAGGAGAATAAAGATATAATTCCCCAATTTCATTAACACCACATGGTAAGCCTGTTTCAAGATTTAAAATTTTGAATCTATTTCCAACAAGAGGTTTACCAACAGACTCAGCGGGAAGATTTTTTTCATAAGTATAACAAAAACTACCACCTAATTCAGATAATCCATACCCTTGTCCTATTTCGCAAGATGAACCATTTTCAAAAAGCTTATTTTCACCTAATTCCTTAAGTTTTGGCGAACGATAATCACCACCAGTAGTAATAGTTTTTAAATGTTCTAAACATAATCCTTTTAATTTTTTATCACTAATCATATCTTCTATATATGGTGGAATAGTGTTCCAATGATTAAACTTATATTGTTTTAATCTTTCACTTACGTGTTTAGAACTAAATAAAGGATCTAAATCAACAGTTACACCTAAACATAAAGGTTCATGTACACTATTAATTAAACTGTAAAGAATCCAAATTGGTAAAGTTGTAAATATTGAATCATTTGGTGCAAAAGCATCACAAGTCATACCCATTTGAATAGGCATAGCATTCATATTATCATTACTTAATGCTGGCCTTTTAGGTTTACCAGTACTTCCACTTGTAGATGAAATAACAGCAATACCATCTTTAGAATAAACGGATGCTGATTTTTTTTCTAACCATCTGCATTCATTTAAAAATTCTTTCCATCTAATACACTTAGAATCTTTATTACAAGCATTTCCAATTTTCTTTAAATTTTCAACAACTTTAAATTTAATTCTATCTTTATAATATGCAATAGGAAATGAATCATCTAAAGAGCATGCTATTACATGCTCAAATTTTAACTCATCGGTGAATTGTTTTATATCATTATCATAAAAAATATCATTAATAACTAAAACACTAGCACCAGAATCCATTAATTCTTCTTTAATAGCTGGTTTTTCATGAGTTGCATTTATCATATATACAGTTGCACCCAATTTATTTAACGCATAAAAATTAATTATTGCTTCAGGCGTAGTTAGCATTCCCATAGCAACTATATTATTTTCTTTAACACCTAATTTAGAAAAACCGTTTGCAACAGCATCAATAGTTTCAATAAGTTCCCTATAAGTATATTTTCTTCCCAAATAATTTAAAGCAAAACTATCTTTTCTATCTTTACTAGTTTCAACTAAAAATTCATATGCTGAACAGTGTGGTAAAATTTTTTCTACATCATTTATATGTTTTAATTTTAAAAGTTTATCTTTTAGTTCTATTAATTCTTCTTTATTCATATAAATACAACCCCCCTCAAATTTATTAGACATATTATACTACATTTTATTAAATTTGTCAACAAAAGACACTTAAAGAAATATTTTACCATCTCTTTAAAACCTTACATTTATTACTATCATGTACATCTCTACTTTTCCAAGAATCAAAATCATTACTATTTCTAGCATAGAAAAGTGTATTAGGATAATTATTACATAGATCTCTATACATGTTTAATATATTATCAATATAAATATTTTTAGTATAACCCATAGTACCATCTGATAAATAACTATCTTTATTTTCGATAAACTTTACTATACTATCTTTATTACTAGCATCATAATTAGTGAGTACTTTCATATATTTAGCATATTTATCAACATAATTTCTATCATAAAAAATCACTTCACCATAAATAATAGGTAACCAGATCTTTAGCGAAGAACAAACATTAGGAAAGAAATTACAACCCTCTTCTGGAAGTGCAATAGATTTAGCAGCATCAAATCTAAACCCCCTAACTCCTAAATCAATCATATCGTTAAGCATATTTATAACTTTATCTTGAACCATAGGATTATTAGGATTAAGTCCAGGAAGACCCATACATAAATTAGTAACTTCCCATCTATTATTCCAGTCATTTATATTTCTAGCTTCTTTCCAAGCATTGGGATTACTAACAAGATCAGTATCATCTTTATAATGAGCTTTTAACGAACCATCATCACATCCAGCTAAATGATTTATAACAACATCAGAAATAATAATTAATCCCTTCTTATCAGCTTCTAAACATAAATCAAGTAAATCTTTTCTAGAACCCAATCTATTACCTATATCAAAATATGTAGGTTGATAAAGCATCCACCATTCATAACTATTATCATCTTTTGTAGGCTGTATTGGGCTAATTTGTACCCCATCAAATCCTTGACTCTTAATTAATTCTAAATTGTCCTTTATATAACTTAAAGGTACATTAAATAAATTTAATATTCTCATTTTACTACCCTCTAATTATATTATAAAACAAATAAAAAAACTGTCACTATATTTGACAGTTTTTATTCTAATAATTACTAGCTTTAACTTCAAAGAATGAACCAGGATGAGCACATACAGGACAAACCATAGGAGCATCTTTACCTACATATACATATCCACAGTTTCTACAAATCCAAACAACGTCTTCTCCTTTTTGGAAAACTAAATTATTATTAATATTATCAATTAATTTCATATAACGTTCTTCATGATGTTTTTCAATCTTACCAACTTCTTCAAATAACTTAGCAATTCTATCGAATCCTTCTTCTTTAGCTACTCTAGCAAACTCAACATACATTTCTGTATTTTCATAATGTTCCCCATTAGCAGCATCTTTTAAGTTCTCTAAAGTACTAGGAACTCCTCCATCATGTAACTCTTTAAACCAAAGTTTAGCATGTTCTTTTTCATTATTTGCAGTTTCTTCAAAAATAGCACCAATTTGTTCAAAGCCATCTTTCTTAGCTTTACTAGCATAATAAGTATATTTGTTTCTAGCTTGACTTTCACCTGCAAATGCAGCCATTAAATTAGCTTCTGTTTTAGAGCCTTTTAATTCCATATTATCATCTCCTCCTACTCTATATTTTATTATATTTAAAAAAATAAACAAGTATTACTTGTTTATTTTACTTAATTCTTGATATAAAACCAAATAAATAATTATTAATAAAGGAATTAATATAAATATCATCTGTAAAATATTTTGATTATTATATTCACCCATAATATTAAAAGTATATATTGTAATAAATACCATAATTATAAGAGATAATACAAATGATAAAAGAGCATTAAATTTAACTTTATTCTTTTTTTCTATTTTTTTATTATGTTCTTTAAAGAAGTTAGGGTACCTAGCACCTATATAAAATAATGTAGAAGCAAGTAAAAATAAAGGAGACATAAATACACAAATACTTAGTAATTTAGTAAATCCAATATTAGTAAGTAAAAATCTAAAATCACTACTAAATATAGAATAAATAAATACAAGAGCATAAGGTAAAAGTATAGAATATATAAAATATCTATCTACTTTAAAATGAAAGTTATGAAAAATAGGTAATTTATTACTAACATTACCAGCTAAATATAAAATACTAATAACTAAAACACTCACAATTTCAGTAACTGAATTATAAATATTAAAATTAGCATTTATTCCCATCTTAGCCCATAAAGAAATAAGCATAAGTACATAAACACTCTTAACTGTAAATACTTTATATTTATTAATTTCTCTTTCAGTATCGTTATCATATAATTCAATTTCTTTTTCATGAACAATTTTATCTTTAGAAATAATCTTAAATCCAATAAATAAAAGTAAAATAATAAAACAGCTAAAAGGAAATAAAAATACAAGTAAAGTACATAAATCATGAAAACTAAGATCAGCAATCTCATTAATAAATGAAGGTTCCATAATATTTTTGTAAATTATAAAGAAAAATAACAAAGTAAAAAAGGAAGTAAAAGCATAACTAAATTCTTTTGTAAAATTTAAATTGCGCATTTTAAATATAGGAAAGTTATTTTTAATATTTGTAACAATACCAGAAAGTAAAAGCATAAATAATGTAACAATCTCAATAATAACGTCGTTTAAATGCCAATTGGGATTTAAACCAACCTTAAAATAAATAGTTATAAGCATTATAAACCATAAAGTTTTAAACATTGCATTTCTATAAACTCTTAATCCATATAATTGTTCTTTAGAAAGTCTTTCTCTTTTTTCTTTTCCCATATTACCATCCCTATTCTTATTTTAATTATACTTTTTAGATATAAAAAAAGCAAGAATATCTTGCTCTTAATTATTTATTTAACTCTTTTAATAGGTCAACAGTTTTTTTCATTTCAAGATCATATTTAACCATATCAGTACCACCAAATTGTTTTAATAATTCTTCTTTAGCCATATTATAGTTCTTAGCCATTTCTTCTACTTCTTTATTAATCTCTTCTTCAGTAGCTTCAACTTTCTCAAGACTCATAATAGCTTCAAGCATTAATCTATATAAAACATTTTGACGAGCTTCTGGTTCCATTTGTTTTCTTAAATCTTCTTCTGTAGATTTAGTAAATTTATAATAAACATCTAAACTAATTCCTTGCATCTTCATTTGTTCAGCAAATCTCTCAAGTAATCTATCAACTTCTTCTTTAATCATTTCTTCAGGAATTTCAACTTCTACATTCTTAGAAATTTCTTTAAGTAAAGCATCAATATATTTATTTTCTAAATCCATATCTTTTTGAGCTTTAATAGATTTTTCAATTTCAGCTTTTAATGATTTTTCATCATTAACACCTTCCATACCTAAATCTTCAAAGAAATCAGAATCAAGTTCTCTCTTAATTTTTTCTTTAACTTCATTAACTTTAACATGGAATACTACCTTAGCACCAGCAAGATCTTTTGCTCCATAATCTTCAGGGAATTCAAGATCTAAATCTTTTTCATCTCCAGCAGAAAGACCAACTAATCCTTCTTCAAATCCAGGAATAAATGAATGAGAACCAATTTCTAATGAATAGTTTTCACCTTTTCCACCATCAAAAGCAACTCCATCTTTAAAACCTTCAAAATCAATAATAGCTAAATCTCCTTCTTTAATTTTACCTTTTTTAGGAGCAAGTTCTGTATATTGTTCTAATAAATGTTCAAGTTCATGATTAACTTCTTCTTCTGTTACTTTAGCTTCTTCTTTTTTTACACCTAAACCTTTATACTTATTAACTTTAACTTCTGGTTTAGTAATAATTTTAAAAGTAAATGAAACACCTTCATCATTTATATCATTAATAGATACATCAGGTTGTACTACAGGTATTAACTTAGATTCAGACATAGCTTTATCATAAGCATCACCTAAACAAGATTCAGCAGCTTCAAAGAATAAACTTTCTTTACCATAATGTTTTTCATAAATATCACGAGGTACTTTACCTTTTCTAAATCCAGGAACATTAACTTCCTTTTGTCTTTTACTAAATGCTTTATCTAAAGCTTTAGCCCATACATCTCCATTGATTTTAATTTCAACTTCATGTACATTTTTATTTGTTTTAATTTCTTTTTCTTCAACTTTTTTTGCCATATTATCCTCCAACATGCTTATTATATATTAAATTACAAATATATACAAGCATTTCTTATTTTATCTTATTTTATTTTCTCTTCTAAATCATTCTTCAAAAGAAACAATTTCATGAGTTTCCCATAATATTTTATTATAATTTTCATCATAGATATAATCATTATCAAGTAAAACAAGTCTACCAACTAATAACCCAATATTATTAAGAATAATATATATTTTTATATATATTATATAAGTCTTTTGAAATAGCAATAATCTAACTACATCTAAAATACTCTTCTATAACACATCCAGGCAATATACTTCTTTTTAAAGGAGAAAAACCATTTTATATAATCATCTTTATTTTTTTAATAATTAAATCTAAGTTGTCACCAATAATTTCATTATATTTATCAAGTTTAATTTAAATATCTAAACTAGAATTTTCACTAATAAAAGAAAAATAAGTAATTAAAAAATTATACTTGGTAATATAATTAATAGATTCTAAATAAAAATCTATAATATCTTTATATTCATTAAAATTAATTAACTCTCTTACTAAGAAAATAATATCTAAATTAGATAAATATTCAATTAAGATATCAAAAGAATTAACTATTAAAAAGTCTAATTTATCACCATATTTATTTTTTAATTACTTATTCTTTTATTCAAATTTTATCTCTTAACCATCCAGAATGTTGCCATATCTCTTAAACCATTAGCACCAGCTGCTACTGGATGATTTATTATTTTATTATTAATTACAAGTTCTGTAGAACTTCCACCATCCATATTAGCTGCATTTACAGCTCCATAATTTTCAAGTATTTCACATAAATCTCCCATATCAGCACCAATACTAGAAGGTATTCTACCATTAATTATTAAAAATAATATAATTCCATCTTTTCTTTGTGCAATAGCAGTACGTGGAGCAATTCCCCAACCACCATTACCTTTTACAAAGCTGCTCTTTCCATTAACAATTAAGAAAGGACCAAAATCAACAGCATCACGTACACCTTTTTTAAGAGCTTCTTCACCACTCCATCTACCAAGTACTAACTTATTATCATTTGTAAGTCCAACTATTCCACCACCAACATTACTTCTTTCATAGTTACTAACAAGTTTACCATGAGAAATAACAGGTCCATGAGGAAGAGCTCCATTACTATTCCAATCAGGATCATAAAATCCACCACCATTAACAGCAATTAAAGCATTTTCTCTTTTAGCAACAGTAGTAATAGCTTCTCCTCTTACTTTTAAATATTTAGTAGTAGTAACATAAACTTTACTAGGATCATAAACAGCAACTAAATATCCCTGATATTTACTACCCTTAATATCAATACTTCTATAGTCAAGTCCATCACTATCTTT
>OMQW01000056.1 GCA_900313345.1 uncultured Eubacteriales bacterium | reverse complement strand
GCGTATCAAGAGAAAAACAAATATATACATGCTTTTCATGTCATGCAACAGGTAATGTTTATACATTCCTAATGAATTATGATAAAATAAGCTTCCCAGCAGCCTTAAAATATTTAGGTGATAGAGCAGGAGTTGAAATAAAAGATATAAAAATATCTAATAAGGATAATAAATATTCTAAGTATTATGATATATATGATTTAACATTAAAGTATTTTCAAAATAATTTACAAACTGAAGAAGGAACTCTTGCAAGAAAATATTTAGAAGAAAGAAAACTTGGTAAAGAAGTAATAAATGAATTTCAAATAGGTTTATCTCTTAAAAAAAGTGATGATTTAACGAAACTACTATTAGCAAAAAAATATGATTTAGTAGACTTAAATAAAATAGGTTTATCAAATGATTCACATGATATTTATAGTAATAGGATAATGTTTCCATTATATGATTTAGATGGTAAGGTAGTAGGCTTTAGTGGACGTATATATGATGGCTCTAAAGATAATAAATATGTAAACACTAAAGAAACACCAATATTTGAAAAAGGTAAAAGTTTATATCATTATCATATAGCAAGAAAAGAATGCCGTGAGGAAAAAAGTGTTATTGTAATGGAAGGATTTATGGATGTAATTCGTGCTTCAACAATAGGTGTAAGAAATACAGTTGCATTAATGGGAACAGCATTAACTGAAAACGCCATAAATTTAATAAAAAGATTATCACCTAATATAATACTATGCTTAGATGGTGATGACCCAGGAAGAAATGCTGCACTAAAAAATGGTGAATTATTTTTAAAAAATGGAATAGAGTGCAAAATAGTAACACTTCCAAATCCAGATGATCCAGATTCATTTATTATAAGAGAAGGAAAAGAAGCATTTCAAAAATATATAGAAAAGGCCATTCCATTTAGTGAATATAAAATAAAACATATGAAAGAACATGTTAATTTAAAGAGTACTGAAGAAGTAGCAGACTATATTAACAATGTTTTAAAAGAAATGACTAAAGTAGAAGACCCAATAAGAGTAGAAATCGTACTAAAAAGCCTTGCAAAAGAATTCAATATAGGTTATAATACCTTGGAAAAAAGGTTTTTGTCATTAAAAGAAAATGAGAAAGAACAAAAGCCTCTTCACGAAGATGTTAAAGTAAAAGAAGTAAGGGCAAAAGACAAATATCACAAAGCATACGAACAAATAATTTACTATATGATAATGGTACCTGATACCATAAGTGTTATTAGAAAAGAAAATCTTTTAATAAAAGATACTAAGAAAAGAACACTAATGCAAGAAATAATTTATTATTATGACAAATATGGTGATATAAATATAGCAGACTTTATGACATATCTAAGTGATAAACAGGAGCTACTAGATATTTTAAATGAAATAATTAATGGTGGATATACTGAAAAAGTTGATAGAGAGACTTTGAATTTATATTTTAATGTTATTAAAGAATATAACACTAAAAAACAAATTAAGTTATTAGAAAAGAAATTAGAAGAAGAACTTGATCCAGTAAAACAAGCTAAAATTGGTAATATGATAGCTCATTTAAGAATAGGAGATAATTTAAATGATTGAAGAAATAACAACATTAGATTCTAGAAAAGAAAAATTACTCAAATTAGGACAAACTCAAGGATATATTACATACGAACAATTAGCAGATCAATTAAAGGGACTAGAACTAGATAGTGATAGTCTAGATGATTTATATAATAGTTTTGTAGAACATGGTATTGAAGTAGTATCAGAAGATGGAACAGATGATGCATCAGCAGATGAAATAACAGAACAAACAAGAGTTGAAGATGTTACATTAACTAAAGATGTAAAAATAAATGATCCAGTAAGAATGTACTTAAAAGAAATAGGACGCATTAACTTACTTACTAGTGATGAAGAATATGAATATGCTGAACGTGCAGTTCAAGGTGATGAAATAGCAAAACAAAAACTTGCAGAATCTAACTTACGTTTAGTAGTATCTATTGCAAAACGTTATGTAGGTCGTGGAATGCTATTCTTAGACTTAATCCAAGAAGGAAATATTGGATTAATGAAAGCTGTAGATAAATTTGATCCAACAAAGGGATATAAATTTTCAACATATGCTACTTGGTGGATAAGACAAGCAATAACTCGTGCTATAGCAGATCAAGCAAGAACTATTCGTGTACCAGTACATATGGTAGAAACAATCAATAAATTAGCTCGTGTACAAAGACAATTAACACAAGAATTAAATAGAGAACCAACAGATGATGAAATAGCAAAACGTTTAGGAATCACAGTAGATAAAGTTCGTGAAGTTTATAAAATATCACAAGATCCAGTTTCATTAGAAACTCCAATAGGTGAAGAAGATGATTCACATTTAGGAGATTTTATCAAGGACGAACATGCAATGGGACCAGAAGAATATACAACAAGAGAAATGCTCAAAGAAGAATTAGATGATGTTTTACTAACACTAACTGATCGTGAAGAAAAAGTACTTCGCTTACGTTTTGGACTAGACGATGGACAATGTAGAACACTGGAAGAAGTAGGACAAATATTTGGTGTAACACGTGAAAGAATTAGACAAATAGAAGCTAAAGCTTTAAGAAAATTAAGACATCCATCACGCTCTCGTAAGTTAAAGGATTTCTTAACTGATTAATGATATCAAATAGATTAAGAAAAGTAGGAGAGTATATAAAAACTCCTACTTTTTTAGATATTGGTTGTGATCATGCCCTAATGGCAATAGATGTAGTTAGAAAGAAAAATTTTGAAAGAGTTATTTGCAGTGATAATAAAGAAGGACCACTAGAAAGTGCCAAAGAAAATATAAAAAAATATAATTTAACAAAAAAGATAGAATTAAAATTAGCAGATGGATTAGATTCTTATGAAAAAGGAATTGAAACTGTAACAATATCTGGTATGGGTGGAAGAACAATTATTGGAATAATAAAAAACCATGAAGAATATTTAAAATATATAAAACATTTTGTATTATCCCCAAATAATTATCAAGAAGAAGTAAAAAAATATCTAACGCATAAAGGATACTTTATAGAAAGTGAATCTCTTGCAAGAGACTCAAAGTTTATATATGAAGTAATATATTTTTCTAAAGGAAAAAAGAAATATAGTGCGAGAGAATATTTCTTTGGACCAAAGTTATTAGAAAATAAAGATAAGAATTTTAAGATGTATTATGAAAGACTTCTTAAACAAGATGAAGTAATATTAAAGATACTACCTAAAAATAAATATTTTTTTAAAAAATTAAAATTAAAGAAAAATATTAAGATGATAGAAAAAGAATTAAATGAAAAAGATGATTAATTATTTTTAATTATTTTTAATCATCTTTTTTATTGTTTCATATAAATAAGGCTTATATTCTTCTATACTAATAGGATTACTATTAACTATAGTAGATAAACAAGTACTACTAACAAGTTCAATAATCATAAATAAAGTAATATCAGGATTCTTAATATTAATAGAGTCTTCTCTTAAACCTTTAATAAATAAATCTCTTAAAGATAAATCTTTATTATTAATAATTTCTGGAATTCTTTCACTATATAGACCAAAAGAAAGATTTTTAGAAATAAATTTTAATAATAATTTATTATGTGTTAAAGCATCTATTATATCATTTATTATAAAGATTAATTTATCACTAAAAGTATCTAAATTTTCTTTTTCACATTTATTTAATGCCTTAGTAAACAATTCATTACTTTTTCTAACAATTAATTGTTCTTGTAAATCATATTTATCTTTAAAGTATAAATAAAAAGTTCCTTTAGCAACACCAGCATTTTGTGTTATTTCACTAATAGATGTATTTGATGTACCTTTGGTTTTAAAGAGTTTAAATCCT
>OMQW01000057.1 GCA_900313345.1 uncultured Eubacteriales bacterium | reverse complement strand
GGTAAAATTAATGCTGGTTTATTAATTAAGAGTCTTAGTTCATTCTTAGGTGCTGGTGGAGGTGGATCTAATACGTTCGCTGAAGGCGGTGCTAGAGATTTAAGTAAATTAAATGAAGCTATTAAGTTAGTAGAAAGTGATTTAAATGAATTATCTAATTAAGTATAAATCTAGTATTTTATTTAAAAATAAAGTTAAGGAACTTTTAAAAGACTATGATTGTGCTGAAATAACTAATTATAGTCTTTTAGAAACACCTATATCTAAAATATTATTAGAACTTAATACTTATTCTTTATTTTCAAACTCTAAGTGTGTAATTATTGATGATTTGTTAAGTATGGATGCTAATTCTAAAGACTTTAAGGATTTTATTAATTATTTAGAAAATCCTATTAAGACTAATTTAATTATTATGACTGATAGTAATTTAATTAGTACTAGTAAGGTTTATAAAGAGGTTTCTAAATATTCTAAGTTTATTAATTTGGAAACAGATCCTACTACTTATTTAAAAGATATGCTTAAAGATTATAAGATTTCTTTTAATGAAATTAATTTAATTTTAAAATATACTTTAGAAGATATTGATAGTATTACTAATGAATGTTTAAAGCTTTATGAATATAAAGAAAAGGGTTCTATTATTAGTAAGGAAGATATAGAAAAGATTTGTTTTAAAAGATATGGAGATTCTTCTAAACTTTCTTTTGAACTTGTTAGGTATATTGGATCAGGTGACTCTTATAATGCTTTAAAAGTTTATAACGAACTAAAAAATTATATGCTTGATGATATTAAACTTATGGGTTTAATTGAAAATGAACTTAGGACCATTAAGACTGTTTCTTTATATTTAGATAATGGTTATAGTATATTAAATATTTCTAAAGAAACAGGCTTTAAAGAGTTTAGAATTAAAAAGACTATTGAACTTTTATCTTATGTTAATAATCAAGATATTAATAATTTAATAAAGAAGTTTGCTTTATTTGATTTAAAGATTAAGAGTGGGGAATATATAGGAGATAATCCTTTAGAATTATTTATTTTAAATATATAAAAAGAGCATTTATTTTATCACTTCAATTTATGCTCTTTTTTTAATTCTTCTATCTTTAAGTATATATCTTTTATTTGCTTTTCATATCCATTTGATTTTGGTATATAATATTTTTTATCTTTTATCTTTTCTGGTAAATATTCTTGTACTACATAACTATTTGGATAATCATGGGGATATTTATATAAAGGAGAACCATTTATTATATGTTTTGGAACTTCTCCAACATTTCCGCTTTTAATATCTTCCATGGCCATTAATATGGCATTATGAGCTGTGTTACTTTTTGGTGATAGTGCCATTTCTATTACTATTTCACTTAATGGTATAGCTGCTTCTGGAAGTCCTACACGTTCTGCTGCATTTATTGCTGCATCAAGTCTTGGACCAATGTTTGGATTAGCTAGACCTATGTCTTCATAAGCAATAACTGATAATCTTCTTTCAATTGTTTTTAAATCACCTTCAGAAAGAAGTCTTGCTAAATAATGAATAGATGCTTGAACGTCACTTCCTCTAATTGATTTTTGAAGACCACTCATTACATTATAATGGCCATCTCCATTTTTATCTGAAAAGAATACGGGTTTATCATTTATACTTTTAACTATTTCTTCATTTACTTCATGATTTTCTTTTTGCATATATGCTATTTCTAATAAATTATATGCATTTCTTAAATCAGTTCCACATGTTTTTGCTATTAATTTTAATGTTTTATCATTTATTTTTATGTCAGTTAATACTTTTTTACAAGCTCTTTTTAATCCTTTTACTATATCTTTTTCTTCTAAAGTATTTATTTCGAATATTTGACATCTACTTCTAATTGCTGGATTTATTGCATGATATGGGTTTTCTGTGGTCATTCCTATTAATACAACTAAACCACTTTCAATCATTGGCAATAATATATCTTGCTTATCTTTGTTTAATCTATGTATTTCATCAATAATTAGTATTATTCCATCATATATTTTAGCTTCTTCTTTTACTGTTATTAAGTCCTGCTTATTACTTTCTGTTGCATTAAGCATGCGATAATTTAAACCTAGATCGTTTGATAATGCTATTGCAATAGATGTTTTTCCTGTACCTGGCATTCCATGCATTATAAATGAAAAAGGATGTTTATTTTTTATTACATTATTTAATACTTTACCATTTCCTGTTAAGTTTTCTTGTCCTAATACTTCTTTTAAAGTAGTAGGTTCCATTTTTTTTGCTAAAGGAGTATACATATTAATCACCAATAATATTATATCATAATAGTTATAATATTTGATTATTTCTATTATTTATAATATAATTAATTAGGTGGTTTTTTTGCTAGTATATGAAGATTGTTTAAATGATTTTTTAGATTATTGCAGTATTGATAAGGGTTTATCTTCTAAGACTATTATGTCTTATAGAAATGATTTAACAATTTATTTTAAATATCTAATAGATAAAAATATTGCCGATTTTAAATATGTTAAAACTTCTTTAATAGAAGATTATTTAAAATATTTATCTTTAAAAGATGATAAAGTTACTACAATTGCTCATTCTCTTACTTGCATTAAAGCTTTTCATGCTTATTTAAAAAGAGAAGGTATTACTAAGGATGATTGTTCTTTAATGATACGTAGACCTAAAACTAAAAAAAGTATACCAAAAGTATTATCAGAAGAAGATATTAATAATTTGCTTGATATACCTTTAATTAATGCTTTTGATTATAGAACTAAAGCGATGCTTGAGGTTATGTATGGGACTGGACTTAGAGTTTCTGAACTTGTTAATCTTACTTTGAATAATATTGATTTTACTAATTCTATTATTAGAATAGTTGGAAAAGGTAATAAAGAAAGAATTATTCCTATTGGGGAATATTCTATGTTTTACTTAAAAAAATATATGGAAGTTAGATCATCTTTATTAAAAAGTTATACTGAAGAAGCATTATTTTTAAATAATCATGGTAAGGGTATTACTAGACAAGGATTTTTTAAAATATTAAAGAAATTACTTAACGATAAGGGTTTAGATAGTAAAGCTTCTCCTCATACTCTTAGACATTCTTTTGCAACTCATTTACTTAATAGAGGGGCAGATTTAAGAAGTATTCAGGAAATGCTTGGGCATGAGAATTTAGCTACTACTAAAATATATACACATGTTAGTGATGAAATGATAAAGAAAGAATATAATGAATTTCATCCTAGAGATAAGAAATAGAGGTTTTTATTTATGAAATTTAAAAGAGTTTTTTTACTTATTCTTGATTCTCTTGGTGTTGGAGAAGCAAGCGATAGTATTAATTTTGGGGATAAGGGTGCTAATACTTTATTACATGTTATGGAAAAGGGTGATCCTTTTATTCCTAATTTAAAGAAGATAGGACTTTTAAATACACTTAATATGAATGATTGTGAAAGTGATGCTTATTATACAATAGCTAGTCCTAATAATGCTGGTAAAGATAGTTTAAATGGACATTATGAGATTATGGGTATTAAATCAGATACTCCATATAAGACATTTAATGAGGGATTTCCTATAGAAATACTTACTAGTATTAGTCAAATTACTGGAAGAAGAATAATAGGCAATAAGTGTGGTAATTCTATAGATATTATAAATGAACTTGGTGATAATTCTATAAATTATGGTGCTTTAATAGTTTATACTTCTTCTGATTCTGATTTACAAGTTGCTGCTTCTGAAGATATTATTCCTGTAGCTAAACTTCATGAATACTGTGAAAAAATTAGAGAGATTACTTTAAAAGAAGATTGGAAAGTTGCTAGAATTATAGCTAGACCTTTTAGTTATAAAAATGGATCTTATAAGCTTACTAATAGTGGTAGAAGAGATTACGCTATAAAACCTCCTAAAAAGACTTTATTTACTGATTTAAGTGATAATAATTATAATGTTATTGGTATTGGTAAAATTAATGATATTTTTGATAGGGAAGGTATTAATAAAACTATTAATGCTTCTAATAATGAAGAAGTTTTAAATAAACTTACTGATATTATGGATAAAAACTTTAATGGATTATGTGTTGCTACTTTACCTGACTTTGATTCTTTATATGGCCATAATAGGGATGTAATTGGGTATTCTAAGGCTTTAGAAGAATTTGATGTAAATATACCTATTATATTAAATAAACTTGAAATGGATGATTTACTTATCATTACAGCTGATCATGGTAATGATCCTACATTCAGCGGATCAGAGCATACTAGAGAAAATGTTCCTGTATTAATTTATAGTAGAAGATTTATGTCTCCTAAAATATTACCAAAACTAGAAACAGTAGGGGATATTAGTGCTACTATTGCAGATAACTTTAATATAGATAAACCAGAGCTTGGAATTTCTTTCCTAGATAAATTAGATTAATAGACTAGAGAAGGGTGATAATAAAAAAGAAGGGTTATATACCCTTCTTTTTTATTTGTAATTACGACTAGAGGAGTTATCAGTTTCATTTTTAGATGTCCTATAATCTCTACAATCTTTACAATCTTTTTCATTCGATGTTCTATAGTCTTTACTATTATTTTTTTTATTATTCTCCTCTTTAGAATTTTTAGTTTTTTTGTTGTAACTTTTTTTCATTTATTTTACCTCCAATAGTATTATGCGTAGTTAATTTATAATTATACATTTATTTTGCATCAAAGTATTTAATTATGTATAGTTATGCATGCTAATACAAATTCTAATTTGCAATGAGAATTTATTATATATATAATTATTCATCTTATTACATATTTTGCATCGAGATAGTAAATAGTGGGTAAGTTATTCAATTAAATACAAATTTTAATTTGCAATGAAATATTTAAAGACATATAATTATGCATCTTAATACAATATAATCATATGTTCGATTTTAAATATTTTAGAGTTTATTTATCAAAAATATAATTTATTTATAATATTTAAATTATATTAATAAATTTTTTATTATAATATATTTAATTATTTAATATTAATATATAATATATTTAATAAAAATTATATATTTTATTAACTTCCTATAATTGATATTATGTTAACTTCTATAATTTGCATAATAAAACTACTATTAATATAGTAGCTTTTTATTATACTTTTCTTGTTTCTATTTCTGCCATTTTTTCTAGTACTTCTTTAGCATTATCTGGAGTTATTTCAGTATATCCAAGTTCTTTTAACGCTTGTAACTTATTAGCATTTAATTCTTGAGTTCTACTTAATTTTTCTTCTTCTTTATGTTCAATGTCTTCTACAAATTTTTTATGAGTTTCTGTTATTCTGTTTTTTGATGCATCTCCACTATTATATATTGTTAATGCACTAAACATAATTGATTCAAATATAAATTGTTTATTTTCACTGAAGACAAATTCCATTGGATTAGTAAATCCTAAAGCTTTAGATGCGTAGCCTAGAAAATATTTTAGTTCAGGATTTTGATCCATAGATTGTATGAAATGATATAAATAAATATATGTATTATATGTTTCTTTAGAATTATCATTTTCTAACTTTTCTTTTAATAGATTAATTATATCTGATAGTATCTCCTGCTCTTTTCTGTTAAAGCATTTTAAGTCTGTTATTACTTCATCTTTTATATTACTCTTTACACCTTCATCTAAACGTTCATTTACATCTGTAATATATTCATTTGTTACATCTATTTTCTTAATATCTTCTATTTTTTCTATATTTAATAAATTTAATATTTTAACTAATTTTTCTTTAGGCCACTTCTCTACTTTATCAAATGCTAGATAGTTATAAAGCATTTGTCTAGATACACCTAAGTATTTAGCTAAACTTACTTTTGATATTCCTAATTCGTTTACAATATTGTTTAATTCTTTCATGATATCCTCCAATTTAATTTTAATAGGGTTTACATTTTTAGTCAAGTGTAAAGTTTACATTTTAGAAGTGATCACTATCACCAGATGATAAGCTTACCCCTCCTCTACTAGAATTTTATAATGAGTTACTTACTTGTATAATTTTATTTTAACATAAAAAAATAAGAAGTTATAGTACATACCATAATTTCTTATTATCTTTTCTTACTTCTTTTATAATACCTCCACCGAGACATATATCATTATCATATAATACACATGCTTGGCCTGGTGTTACACTTTTAACCCCGTATGGATAACATACTTCTATAGTTCCATCTTCTAAGTATTTTAATGTACAATTATTATCTTGTTGTCTATATCTGAATTTACAAGTACACTCTGTTGGTCTTAGATCACAATTAAAGTTTACATCTTCTATTATACAGCTTGTTGAAGTTAAATAATCATTATCTTCTCCTTCACAAACATATAATATATTTTTATCTAAATTTTTACCTACTACAAATAGCTTGTCTTTAGTCCCTCCTATATCTAAACCTCTTCTTTGGCCTATAGTATAATACATTAATCCAATATGTTTTCCTATTACTTTTCCTGTATCTATATTTACCATATCACCAGAAGTATTTGGTAAGTAGTTTTCTAGGAACTTAGTAAAGTTTCTTTCTCCTATAAAACATATTCCTGTTGAATCTTTTTTCTTTGCTGTTATTAAGCCATACTTTTCTGCTATTTTTCTTACTTCAGGTTTTTCGATATCTGAAAGTGGGAATAAAACATTTTCTAATTCCTCTTTTGATACTTGTGATAGGAAGTATGTTTGATCTTTGTTTTGATCTTTACTTCTTTTTAAATAATTACCTTCGTGTTTAGCATAATGACCAGTTGCTATATAGTCTGCTCCTAGTTTTTTAGCTTCTTTAGCGAATAAATCAAACTTAATATATTTATTACACATAATATCCGGATTTGGAGTTCTTCCTTTTTTTAATTCATCTAAGAAATACTTAAATACATAATCCCAATACTCTTTTACAAAGTCAATTCTATGTAATGGAATACCTATTTTTTTACATACTTCTACGGCATCATTATAATCTTGTTCTTGAGGACATATATTTACTTTACCTATATTTGGATTTCCTAAATAATCAT
>OMQW01000058.1 GCA_900313345.1 uncultured Eubacteriales bacterium | reverse complement strand
TTATAATATAAATATGAAAAAAAAACTAGTGTTAACTAGTTTTAATATATTTTGTTTTGTAAGAATGGTGGAAGTTCAAATCCATCATCTTTTGAAGATGGTTCACTTAATCTTCTTCTTGGTTCTTCAGTTTGAGATAAGATTTCTTGTTCTTCTTCTACCTTTTTAGCTTCTATATGTTTTTCTTTTGCTTTTTTATCAAAACCAGTTGCTATAACTGTAACAATTACTTCATCAGTTAAGTTTTCATTAATAACAGCACCAAATATAATGTTAATATCTGTTTTTGAAGCTGCTCTTACAACTTCCGATGCTTGTTCAGCTTCAAATAATGTTAAGTTTATACCACCAGTTATGTTTATAATTGCATCTGTTGCACCATCGATAGAGTTTTCTAGAAGTGGTGATGATACTGCTTCTTTAGCTGCTACTATTGCTCGATCTTCACCCATTCCAATACCAATACCTATAACGGCATTGCCTGAGTCTTTCATGATTGATTTAATATCTGCAAAGTCTAGGTTAACAAGTCCTACTACTGCAATTAAATCTGAAATTGATTGAACACCACGACGTAGTACATTATCAACTTCTTTAAATGCCTCTAGCATTGGTGTTGATTTATCAATAATTTCTCTTAATTTATCATTAGGAATTGTAATTAATGTATCAACATGTTTCTTTAATTCATTAATTCCACCTAAAGCATTTTCCATTCTTCTCTTGCCTTCAAATGAGAATGGTTTAGTAACTATTGCTACTGTTAAAGCTCCTAATCCTTGAGCTATTTCAGCTACTACTGGCGCAGCACCTGTACCTGTTCCTCCACCCATTCCACAAGTAATGAAGATCATATCAGCTCCAGCTAAAGCATCTTCTAATTCTTTTTTGCTTTCAACTGCTGCTTCACGTCCTATTTCAGGTTTTGCTCCTGCTCCTAGTCCGTCTGTTAAACTTGCTCCTATTTGAATTTTAACATCTGCCTTAGAGTTATTTAATACTTGTAAGTCTGTATTAGCTACTATGAACTCTACACCTTTTACTCCAGACTCAACCATTCTATTAACAGCGTTTCCACCGCCACCTCCAAGACCTATGACTTTAATTTTTGCTAATTGGTCCATTTCTAATCCGCCTTGCATACCTTATCCTCCTTAGTTAAGCATTAGATCAATCTGCTCTTTCATTTTGTTTTCATCTATTTTGCTTATTTCATTTATTAGATCAGCATCTAACATATTATAACTTTTACTTCTCATATCAAGCTTATCAACAAAGTACTTAATTGTACCTATAAGTGTTGCATATTTATTATGTCTCATACCGATAGTGGTACTACTCCACACAGATGCTTTTTCACCTAGTATGCTAGAAGCAATATAGTTAAATCCTGTCATCTCGCTTAGTCCACCTAAGATGATTATATAACTTATTTTCCTATTTGTTAAGGTTTTTATCTCTTTTTTTGCTAAATTTAGTAGTTCTTCTACTCTTGCCTCAACAATTTCTGTTAGTTTATACTGACTTATCTTTTCTAACTGACCTGCTTCATCTTTAATTTCTAGTACATCATATTTATCAGCATATCTAGTGCTTGCTAAAGCATAGCTTTCTTTTAATATCCTTGCTTCTTTAGTTCCTAACTTATAAATATATGAAATATCATGATCAACATTTCTACTTCCTCCACTTATTATGCTTGATTTAATCATTATACCTTTATTAAATACAGATATAGTTGTTTCACTTTCTCCTATATCTATAATTATGCCTACTTCTTTATCAATTTTTTTATTTTTTATAGCATAATAATCTGCTACTGGATTTAGTACTATATCAACTACTTCTAAGTTACAAATATTTAATATATTTAAATATTCATATAAATCTTTTCTATTAATAAATGTTAACAATACTTTTGAATATAAGTAATTAGATTTTAAGCCTTTTGGATCCATATGTAATTTATTATCATCTAATTTATATCCTATTGGAAAACTATTAACTAATTCATAACCTTCTTTGTTATTTTTCTTTGCTGCTTCTTTTATTAAGTTTGTTACATCTTCACCACATACCATATTAGGATCTATTGTTTTTACTTTAGAGTCTACTATGTCATAAGTTACATCTTTAGGTATTACAGAAAGTATTACTTTTGATATAGGAATATTTAATTCTTTACTTATATTATCTAGTGCTTCTGTTAAACAGTTTGCTACAGCTTTTATATCTATTATTTTGCCTTTCTCAAAACCTTTAGTCTTAACTTCACTTTTAGCTAGTAAATTATAAGTATCTAATGTTTTTTCCATAACAGCTATTTTAATACTATTTTCACCTATATCTATACCTGTATATACCTTCTTCATAACATCCTCCACTATATACTTTAGTATACAATAAATTATTATAAAAAAAAAGAGTAATTTGTTATTACTCCATAATTTTAAAGTGATTTCCACTATCTAAATAAAGAAATCCTTTCTTACCTTCTAACTGTTCTAAAACATCATCATAATAGTTTATTTTATCAAATTTAGTTAGTGTTAAATATACTGAATTAGAATCATTCATATATAGTAAAAATCTTCCTTTATCATAAGTATTAGGAACATATTCTATTTCTGATATCTTTCCTAAAACATCTTCATGAACATCAGTTAGGGAAACAGCTAAATCTTTTAATATTTTGTCATCTACATTATTTATTAATTTAGGTACTCTTAAATCATTTTTATAGTCTATCATCTTACCATTTTCCATAACATATTTATCTTTATAAGATAATACTATTTTATATTCTTTTATATTTAATTCTATCTCGTTAAATATTTTTCTTTTTACTTTAACTTCTTTAATAAGATTATTTTTCTTTAAATTATTTTTAATAGATAAATCAAGTGTTAAAAAGAAACTAGGATAATCATTTAACTTAGATTCTTTTAAGACTTCTTCATCAGATAAATATTTAGTTCCAGTTATAACTATATTTTTTATATTACTATTTAATACTAAATAGATACTTGAAAATATAATTATCAATATAACTAAAAATCTAACTAGATTACCTATTTTAATTTTCCTTTTTACTCTTTTAGCCATAGACTACTCCCAATTTACAAATTCTTGTTCAATCTTTAAATCTATATTATCTTCTTCTTTTACTTTTTCTTGTACAAATAATATTAGTTTATGAATGTCTTCTGCTTTAGCATTACCTTTATTAATAATAAAGTTAGCATGTTTTTCTGATACTTCTGCACCTCCTATTTTTAAACCTTTTAAGCCTAAATCTTCTATTATTTTACCAGATGATTGATTTTCTGGATTTCTAAATACAGATCCTGCTGAAGGATAGTTTAGAGGTTGTGAATCCATTCTCCTTTTTAATCTATCTTTCATTAGTTTTTCTATTTCTTCTTTTTTTCCTTTATGAAGTTTTAGTGTTGCTTCTAAGCATATATAGTCTCTATTATCATGGAAAAACGATGTTCTATAATGAAAAGCACATTCTTTATTACTTAAATTAATTATTCGTAAGTCTGGTGTTAACACTTTAACGCTTTGCACTATATAACCCATGTCGCTTTTATATGCTCCTGCATTTTGAAAAACTGCTCCACCTACTGTCCCTGGAATACCTGCTGCAAATTCTAGTCCTGTTAAAGATTCATTTTTTGCAAGTGCTGCAAGTCTTGGCATAGATGCACCAGATCCTGCAGTTATTTTAGTTCCTTCTATTTTTATTTTGTTAAATAAATTTAATTTTATTAATACATCATTATAATCTTTATCACTAAATAAAAGATTTGTTCCATTACCTAATATTTTATATTTTAAATTATTTAATTTAATTAATTTAATTACTTCTATTAAATTAGATTCAGTATTTGGATAAACAATTATTCTTGCTTTTCCGCCTACTTTATAACTAGTGTAATTTGATAGAAGAACGTTTTCTTCTATTTTGATATTTAATTTATGTAGTTCTTCTATAAATTCTTTCATAATTATTTTTCTCCAATATCTTTCTTTATTTCATTATACACCCTAGTAGCAGAATCCTCTACACCTAGTTTTTTAGATGATAATTTCATTTCCTCTAATATTTTATCATTATTTAATAATTTATCAATTTCTTTTAATAAATTTTTACTATTAAAGTCTTTTTCTTCTAAGATAATACCTGCTCCACTATTTTCTAATTCTTTAGCATTTTTATATTGATGATTATTTGTTACATAAGGGCTTGGCACTAAAATACTTGGTACTCCTATTGCAGTTATTTCTGCTATTGTTGATGCACCACTTCTAGTTACTAATAAGTCAGTACTTTTAAGTATTCCAATTAAATTATTTTCAAATGGAGATACTTTAACATTACTTGGTATTTCTATATCTTTATAGTCATCATAATATCTTTTTCCAGTTATTAATAACACATTATAATCTTTATTTTTAAAGTTAGGTACTATTTCTAATTCTTCATTATTAATTGATGCCGATCCTAAAGACCCCATTACAATAACTACTAATTTTTTATTATCAAAGCCTAATTCTTTTTTTGTTACTTTTTTAACTCTAATTATTTCTTCACTTCTAGGATTACCAGTATATACTACTTTTTCTTTTGGAAAATAATCTATACTATTTTTCATTGATATTAATATTTTATCTACTTTAGTAGATAACATTTTATTAGTAACTCCTGGGATACTATTTTGTTCATGTATTACAGTTTTACATTTTAATTTAGATGCGGCATTTAATACAGGACTTGTTATGTAACCACCAACTCCTACAACTACATCCGGCTTAAATTCTTTTATTATTTTTTTAGATTCATTATAAGCTTTCAAATATTTCTTTAAAACTATTATATTTCTTAGAGGTATCTTTCTATTTAAACCTTCCATATCTAAACCTATATAATTAATATTAAGTTTTGGAACTATATCTTTTTCCATTCTATCTTTTGTTCCAATATATAAAATATCACTATTTGGTTCTAAATCTTTTATTTTATTTATAATTGCTAGTGCTGGGTAAATATGACCTCCAGTACCTCCTGCAGATATAATTACTTTCATACTTCCTCCTATAAAAACTTATGCATACTTTTTAAATAAAAGAAGCTTATTAAGCTCCTATATCATAATTAGTTGATTCTTTTGGAATTACTTTTATTTTTAATTTAGCATGAAAATGCTTTCCTGCTACTTCATTACCAGCTTCACTATTAATCCATAATTTTAATTTATAGTTTGCAGATTCTTTACTATTAATAGTTGATTCTTCAATAACTCCATTATCTTCTAAAGCTTCTATTTTCTCTATATTATCTTTAGTTATAGAATATTTTAATTTATTAAATGGTAGTTTTAAATTGCTACAAGAATCTTCTACATATTTATCATTATCTTCTACTAATATTATTTGGTATTTAGCATCGCTTGTTCCAGTGTTATTTAATTTAAAATTATAACTATCTCCCTTTAATCCATCACTATCACTTACTGGGTAGGAATTTGTTAAAGATAAAGAGTTTTCTTCTTCAAGATTTACTAATAATGTTCCTGTTCTCATTGTATGTTTTGTTTCACCAGATTTTGTATAACTAAATGCTGCGTAACTAAATCCTAATGCTAAAACTATTATTATTAATACTACAAATATTAATTTCTTTTTATTTTTCATATTAGTTCTCCTCAATTACTTTTATTTTTCCACTAAAGTAATAATCATATTCTTTTGAAAGATCTGAATCAGTTGTCCAAAAACGAATTGTATAATCCTCTTTATCAAACGGATTTAAATAAGTTTCTAATAAAATGTTATCTTCTAAATCATCATAATTTACTATTCTTGTTGGTATATTTTTAGAATGATAACCTATTTTTATAACTGATTTAGGGAGAGTGTTTTCTTTATTATCTTCTAGGACTATTTTATAAAGAACTTTATAGTTTTTATTATTCTTTATAGTTAATTTATATGGTTCTTTAGATAAACCAATAGAGTCTCTTACTGGAACATATTTATCTATTACAAAGCTACCTTTGGTTTGTTCATGATATGTAACACTAATAGATGATAGATTCGTTATTTCATCTCTTTTAGTTTTAAAGTTATTATATATTAAGTAAGTACTTAGAGTTGCAAATAAAAGGATACATGTAACAAATATTAAATTTTTCTTTAATTCTTTTCTTTGAAGCATCTTATAATAATTAGCATTCATGATAGTACCTCTTTTCATTATTAATTATAAACTAATATAAAATCTAGTCAACTTAAAGGTGTAAAGAATAAGATTTATTTTACAACTTAATTGTAAAAAGAATACTATTAGGTTAAAATATATTTAAGGAGAAGTTTATGGATATATTATTAATTATTTATTTATTAGTTCAACCACTTCTAGATATATCCTATACTTTAAATATTTTTAATATAAATAGTATTATTAGAGGATCATTTATATTGTTTATCTTTATTTATTTAATTAGAAAGAAAAAATATAAGGAATCTTTAATTACAATTATAAGTATGTTTATATATATTTTAGTTTATCTATTTATTTATAAATATAATATAAGTGATACTTTAAGTTTATCTTTAAGACTATTTTATTTACCTAGTATTTTATTATTTTTTTATAGTTATGACGGAAAAATTAACAGAAAATATTTTGTTTATTTACTTAGTCTTTATTTAATAATATATTTTATATGTTTAATATTTGGTATTGGAAATGAGATTTATGAAAGTGGCATAAAAAAAGAAGGTTTTAAAGGATTATTTAATTCTATTAATGAGTTTAGTGCTATAGTTATTATGCTTCTTGGTATTAGTATTAATTACTTACAAGAAAAGAAAAAATATATATTATGTATTATTTATTCTTTAATAGTTGCAATTCTTTCTATGACACTTGGTACTAAAGTTATACTTGGTGGAGTTATTATTATATTTTTATATTTTTTATATAAACCTTTTAAAGATTATTTTATTAAGAGTGATTTAAAGACTAAGATATTTACTATTTTATTACTTATAGTTATTACATTTATTAGTAGTTTTATAATTACTAATACTACTACTTATAAGAATGCTGTTGTACAAAAGAAATTCTTTAAGGTTAATAATACTTTAAGTTTAAATTATGTTAATAAAGTTATATTTAATAATAGATTTAGTTTTGTTAAAAAGAATCATATAATATATAGTAATTCTAATATAATTAATAAATTATTTGGAATAGATAAATATATTAATAGAAAGACTGTTGAAATAGATTTATTTGATTTATTTTATACATATGGTATTATTGGATTAATTATTATATTAATATATATTATTTATATTGGATATAAATCTAAACTTAAGAATTTCTATTTATTTATGTTTATATTATTACTATTAATTAGTGAAACTAGCGGACATGTATTGATTAGTCCTGCAGTTAGTTTATATTTAGGATTAATTATTTATTTAAATAATAAAGAGTTTCAATAATGAACTGAACCCCAAAAGTTGGACAGTTTATAAATAATTCTTAATTAGAGGATTGTAACCTGTAATTCACGGGTGACAATCCTTT
>OMQW01000059.1 GCA_900313345.1 uncultured Eubacteriales bacterium | reverse complement strand
TGGTATGAAGAAGAAATACCTTTTGTAGAAGCTGCAGAAATAGGAACAGAAAAAGTAATAAAAGATCATTCTAGTATTGGTATAGTAATTACAACAGATGGATCAATTGGAGATTTTACAAGAACAGATTATTTAGAAGCAGAAGATAAAGTAATAACAGAATTAAAAGAATTAAATAAACCATTTATAGTAATATTAAATACAACCCATAAAAAAAGTCCAGAAACAGAAAAAATAAGAAAACAAATAGAAGATAAATATAATGTAAGAGTACTAACAATGGATATATTAAAAATGGAAAAAGAAGATATATATTTAATATTAAAAGAAGCTCTATATGAATTTCCAGTAACAGAAATACAAGTTGATATGCCAGATTGGATTGGAGTATTAGATAGTAAACATGAAGTAAAGAAAAAATATATAGAAGAAATAAGAAAAGGAATAATTGAAGTAGACAAATTAAAAGACGTAGAAAAAATAAACAATAATTTTGAAAAATGTCCTGAAATAGATAAAGCTTATGTGTCAAATGTTGATCCTAAAACTGGAATAGTTACAATCACTTTAACAGCACCAAATGATCTATATGATAAAACATTAAAAGAAATAATTAATATAGATGTAAAAACAAAAGCAGACCTCTTGTCAATATTCCAAGAACTTAATACTGCAAAAAAAGAATATGATAATATTAAATATGCTTTGAAAATGGTTAAACAAACAGGATACGGTGTAGCAGTACCAGAATTAAAAGATATGAAACTAGAAACCCCAGAAATAATTAAACAAGGATCACGTTATGGAGTTAAATTAAAAGCAATCGCCCCATCAATACATATGATAAAAGTAGATATAGAATCAACATTTGAACCAATTATCGGAAGTGAAGCTCAATCAAAAGAATTAGTAAATAATTTAATGAAAAACTATAAAGAAAACAAAGAAAACTTATGGCAAAGTGAAATCTTTGGAAGAAGTCTAGATAATATAGTAGAAGAAGGCATAAAAGCTAAAGTATCAATGATGCCAGATAATATAAGATATAAATTAGGAAAAACAATAACTAAAGTAGTTAATAAAGGATCAAATAATTTAATAACTATAGTAATTTAGACGATTATTCGTCTTTTTTATTTTAAATAAAAACTACCAAATTCTAAGTATTTATAAATATCATTTATTTTATTACTATCTTTATAAAAATATCCATTATCATAAAAATCATATTCTTTAAATAAAGTGCAATCTCTATATTTAAAATAAATAACTCTATCGTTTAAATTAAATAATTTATAATTAAAAGAATTATTATAATTATCTATTAATTTTAAATATATAAAATTAATAATATTATTTTTATATAAAGAAGCTTTATAAAATCCTGTAATATTATTAGAATAAATAAAAGTATCAATAATAAGTGAAGTATCATAATCACCTAAATAACTTATAATATAATCATTATCTTTTTTTATAACTTTCATATATTCACCTAAAGTATAATATGAAAAAAAACTTAAATGGTTTCATCCACTAAGCTTTCAATTTTTTTAATTGTATCATTTCTACCAAGTTTTGTATTACTTGAAAATACTATAATATCATCACCAACAACTAAATCAATTGTCTCCATAATTTGTTTTAAGCATTTTTCTTTTTTAGAACCACCAACTTTATCAGCTTTAGTAGCTATTAAAGTAACAGGAATATTAAAGTATTTTAAATAATTATACATTAATACATCGTCTTCAGTAGGCTTCATTCTAAAATCAACAAGCATAAATACTCTTTTTAATTCTTCTCTATGTTGTAAATATTCTTCAATCATTAATCCAAATTTTTCTTGTTCTTTTTTAGAAACACTAGCATATCCATAACCAGGAACATCTACTAAATAAAAGCTATTATTAACAAGATAAAAATTTAAAGTTTGTGTTTTGCCAGGTTTAGAAGAAGTATAAGCAAGATTCTTTCTTCCAAGTAAACAATTAATAAAACTACTCTTACCAACATTACTTCTACCAACAAGTAAAAACTCCGGTAAACTTTTTTCAGGATATTGACTAGTTCTAGTAGCAAGAACCTCTAAATCAGCACTCTTAATTACCATATTATTCTCCTAACTTATTTTCTTTTATATATTCTTCTGTTATTTTATCAAGTTCATTAACTATTGATAAAGCTTCTTCAAAAGTATTAACTCTACATCCACTAGCATAAATATGTCCACCACCATTATGCTTCTCAGCAACTTTATTAATAATTGGACCTCTACTTCTAATAGATACTCTAATAAGACCTAATTTAACATCCTCAGTAATAGTAAGCCATACAAGAACTTCTCTAATAAAATTAAAATCATTAACCATATTACCAGCAGCAGCACTATCAACTTTATATTTATTAAGAATATCATCAGTTATTTCTATATAACCTACTCCATTATCAGTAACATTCATATTACTACTAATATATCCCTTTAATCTAACTTCATTTAAAGGTCTAGAATATAAATTATCATAAACTTCTTTTATATTAAAGGGATATTTTTCTAAGAAAGTAGAAACTAAACTAAAAGTTTTAAAAGTACTACTTTCAAATAAGAATCTATTAGAATCACTAACAAGTCCATAATATAAAGTTTTACTAATATTACTATCACATTTTAATTTAGTATTATTAATTAAATCCATAACTATCTGAGAAGCAGAAGAAGCAGATGTATCAATATACTCTATTCCACCAAAATCATCAATAAAAGGATGATGATCTATTTTAATAACAGAATCAAAATCTTTAGGATTAGCACCATCAATTCTTCTAATATCTGGAGTATCACAAACAATTAATAAACTATTACTAAAATCTGGAACTTTATCTAACTTACCAATAAATGTAAATCTATTAGAATACGTACCAACAGCATAAACTTCTTTATTAGGAAAAGTAAGTCTAATAGAATCTCTTAAAGCAAGTTGACTAGCAAGAGCATCAGGATCAACTCCTATATGTCTAGCAATAACGATCTTGTCATACTTTTTAATATTTTTATATATTTGTTTAAACATCATTAAATACCGCTTTCTAAGAACTTTTTAACATCTCTAGCAATCATTAACTCTTCATTAGTAGGAATACAGTAAACAGGTATTGAAGAGTCATCAGTAGATAGTTTAATAGTTTTTTGACATATATTATTCTTCTCTTCATCTATTTTAACACCTAGGGCACTTAAATTATCACAAATTTGTTTACGAGTAGGAATAGAATTCTCACCAAGACCTGCTGTAAATACTATTAAATCGCATCCACCAAGTTCAACATAATATTGGGCAATATAATTAGTAACACATCTACAATATTTTTTAAATGCAAGTAAAGCTTGACTATCTCCTGATTCAAAAGCATTAATAATATCTCTCATATCACTACTTTTTAAACTAAGACCTAAAAGTCCAGATTTTCTATTTAAATCATCAATAACTTCAGAAGCATTCTTGCCTTCTTTTTCCATAACATAAGGAATAATAGAAGGATCAATATCACCACTTCTAGTACCCATCATAATACCAGCAAGAGGAGTAAATCCCATAGAAGTATCAATACATTTAAGAGAATCAATAGCACAAATAGAACCACCACTACCTAAATGACAACTAATGATTTTTAAATCATCTCTATTAAACATTTTACTAGCAGTTAAAGCTATATATCTATGACTAGTACCATGGAATCCATATTTACGTACTCCATAATCTTTATACCAATCAAATGGAACAGGATATATATAATTAACTTCATCCATAGTTTGATGAAAAGCAGTATCAAATACACCAATCATTAAAGTATTAGGAAGCTTTTCTCTAAATGCATTAATACCAAGTATATTAGCACCGTTATGTAAAGGAGCAAAAACTTTAAATTCTTCTAAATCTTTAACAACTTCATCAGTAATAATAACACTTTTACTATATTTATCTTTACCATGAACTAATCTATGTCCAATACCATCAATTTCTTCTAAACTATTAATAATATTTAAACTAATAAGTTTATCAAGTAAAGCATTAACAGCATCAGTATGATTACTAATAGGAATTAAATGTTCAAGTTTAACACCATTATATTTAATTATACAATTACTATTTTCCATTCCAATTCTTTCAAATAATCCAGAAGCAATAACAGTCTCATTATCCATATCAAATAAACTGAACTTTAAAGAACTACTTCCAGTATTTATAGACATTATTTTCATAAAAACCTCATTTCCAATAACCTATTATATTATACACTCTTTTTAAGGAAAAATAAAATACAAAGAAAAAGCACATAAAAAATGTGTTATTCTAATATCCATTATCCTTTAAAAACAATATAAGTTTCTCTTCTATTATTAATAAATTATTATATATTTTAACTAAATTTTCATCTTCATTATCTTTATTATTAAAATCATAATTAATAACACTATTACTATATGGTTCTTTATTAAAATTAGAAATAGCATCTAATAATTTAGATATTTTATTAAATTCTTCAAAAATTTCCTTCTTCTTATTCTCACTAGGAAGATCATAATACTTAGATATTAATAAATCATAATCTTTATTCATAAAATCACCTACTTATAACTATTTAAATTATTTATAATATTAATTAAAGAAGAAGAATAATTCTTTTTAGCATCTAAAAAACTAATCTCACTATTAATATTACTATTTTTTATAATATTACTTAAAAACATTTCTTTTTTAGATATATTTTTAACTGTATTAGAAGTAGTAGTCTTTACTTTTTCTTTCTTAGTATTTATAATTCCAAGTTCCTTTTCTCTTTCAATAACTTTAGAATTATAAAGAATTAAATACATCTTTTGCAAACAATAATTTCTAATAGCAATATTAAGTCCATAACTAATACCATGTTTATTAACTTCACTAGCTAAATTACTTCCTACTTTAACAAATTTATCATCATCAGTAACTTTACCATTAATACTCATCTTTTGAGCTATTAATCTACTTTCTCTAATTAATGAATCAGAAATATCTATAGGAGCAATTAATTCTCTAGTAACTTGATTATTAATATCAATAGTTATTTCATTAAGTTCACCGATAGTTAATTTATCAAGATCTTCTTTAGTAATACAAGACTTTATTTTTTGAAAGAAATCTTCACTCTTACCAGTATTAATACCCCTTTTTTTTAAAGTTTCGACTATTATATTAAAACCAGCAACTTCAATAGCTCTAGCCTTAAAAGTAGTTTCTTTTATCTGCTCTTTATAACTATTAATAACAATATCACCCATCATAATATCGCCCCTTTATTCTATTAATATTTTAACATAAAAAAAAGATATATGAAATATCTTTTTTATTAATTATAATAAATCAGCAAAAGAATTATCTTCTTCAGTAATCTTCATAGTATAAATATTATCAATAGTTTCTTTGATCATAGTATTATAATCAAATTTTTCTTCCATTTCTAATACTTTATCTAAATTAGGATTAATAACAGGATGTCTAGGAACAAATACAGTACAACAATCTTCATAAGGTAAAATACTAGTTTCATAAGTATCAATCTTCTTACTAATATCAATAATTTCAAGTTTATCTAGACAAGCAACAGGTCTAATTACAGGAGTAGAAGTAACTTTATTAATAACATTCATACTCTTTAGAGTTTGACTAGCAACCTGCCCAACGCTTTCACCATTAATAATGGCAAGTGCTTTATTTTTCTTACAAAGTTCATCCATTATTCTATACATCATTCGTCTCATTATAGTAATAACATAATCACTATCACTTGTTTTATATATTCCCTCTTGTATAGCAGTAAAAGGAACAATATGTAAATATATACTATCTGTATACTTACATAACTTTCTAGTAAGAGTAATAACTTTCTCTCTAGCATTTAAACTAGTATGAGGAAGAGCTTCAAAATAAACACAATCTATTTTAACTCCTCTTTTCATAGCAAGATATGCAGCAACAGGACTATCTATACCACCACTAAGCATAACCATGCTTCTAGGTTGTACCCCTACAGGATATCCACCTAATCCTCTGTAACTATTATAGTATACATAACTCTTATCATGTCTTATCTCAACTCTAACATATAAATCTGGTTTATGTACATCTACATGTTTATTAGCAACATTTTTTAGAACAAAAGACCCTAGTTTTCTAGAAAATTCTACTGAATTTAATGGGAAATTCTTATCACTTCTTCTAGTTTCCACTTTAAAACTATCAAATTTATTATCGTTAATAGTATTAAGAACAGTTTTGAATATATCCTTTTCACTACTTTCGCATACATAGCAAATATCATATTCCCATATACCAAAAGTATTACTAATAATATTATTTATCTTTTTAAAATTATCATCACTAAAATAAATATACATATGACTATTATCACTCTTAATAGTACAATCTATATCTTTTAATTTATTCTTAATATTATTTTCAAGTTGTCTAACAAAAAACTTTCTATTATCTTTCTTAGTACTAAGTTCTCCATATCTAATTAATATAACTCTATCCATAAGTTCCACCTCAACTTACAATATTATACAAAAAAAAAGTCTTTAAATAAAGACTAATTTTTATTATATAAATCCATAACATATAAATACATATTTTTATCTAGTTTTCTAACAAGATTAAATAAAGTATCAAGAGCTTTATGATAAATACCTTTATAAAATAACTTAGTAGCATCTTCAAGAACTAAATTATTATTTCCAATATCATTATATCTATTAAGATAAACTATTAAATCTTCAGTAAATCTAGCATCTTTAATAATATTACTAGTAGTATTATAAAGTTTTAAAACTAAATCTCTAGCAGTATCAACTCTAGTATTTAAAGTTTTAATAACAATAGGTTTATTAGAAAGTTCCTTAATAACCTCACTAATAGCTTCATTAGCTTCATTAAGCTCTACAAAATATTTATCAGAAATAACAGGTAATTTATAACTATGTATTAGATTCTTACTACTCTTTAAGAATCTTTCTATTTCCTCAAGTTGTTCTCTAGCTCTTTGTTCATCATCATACATAGTACCTAAATTCTTTAATGTGTCATCAAGTCTTTCAGTAATATTCTTTAATCTAACAGATAAAGATTCTATCTCAGTATGTAAATCAGAATATGAACTACTCTTATTTTCAAGTTTAAGTTTTAACTTATTAAAGTCATCATTAATAATAGTCATAGCCTTATTTTCATCTTTAATAAGATCAATATCATGATTATTTAAATCATAAGTATTTTTAATACTATCTAAAGAACTAATAACACCTTCAATAGCTTTATTAGTTTTACTAAGTTTTAAAGAAAAATCATTATATTCCTCTTCAAATATACTTCTATTAAGTCTTTCTTTCTCAAATTCAACAAATAAAGAATCTAAATATTTTAAAATAGTATCAACATCTATCTTACAATATTCCAAATTAAGAACTTTAATTTTATCATAAACATTATTAGTATTCTTTAAAGCCTCATCCATATTATAAGGAATATTTAAATAATTAAGAACATAACCATCATTAACCATTACATCATAAGTTTCTCTAACATCTTTAATCTTAGAAGGAAGTATTTGTCTACACATAAGTATTAAATCAGGTACATCTTTAATAACTAAAGTTAATTGATCAATCATAGTAGTTAAAGCTTTAATTATATGTAAAGCATCACTATAAATGTTAGAATCCATCGCTTTTTCGAAATCCATAAATCTTTTCTCACAACTTTCAAGTTGCATACTAATAGGATCACTAACTTCTTCATATAAATTCTTATGTTTTTGAAAATCGTTATTAATTTTACGATATCTAGTTTTAAGCTTAATAATCATAGATCTATATTTTTCATCACTAGAAGTTATTTCTGTAATATCATTTAATAATCTATTAGCATGTTCTCTAACTCTATATATTTCGAAAGAAACTTCCGCTATTTTAATATTACAAGTATCATAATCCTTCTTATCATAGAAAGTATCAAGTTCAATAAGCATGTCATCTATATGAGGAATCATCTCATTTTTTAAAATATTTAATCTATCATTAAACTCTTCACACTTTTTATCTAGTTCATCATTTTTATTTAAAGCTTCAACTTTAGAAAGTTCAAGAGATATTGGAGTACTTGCAATAATATTTTTATCATACTCAAGTTTATCTAAAATCTTTTTATAGTTTTTATGTCTTTCAGTTTTTATTAGATGAATAATAACAAAAATTAATATAATAAGTACTATAATTCCTAAAACTATATAAAGTCCTATATTACCTTTCATCATCTCACCTCTACTATATAAATAATATCATAAATTTTATATAATAAAAAGATAAATTAACAATGTTGACAAAAAACATATTTTTCTATATAATACTAGATGCATGTTTCGTTTAGACAGCATTTTTAGAATATTTTAATGTGTTTTATAAATAATTTAGTAACTTCCCCGCTGTGAAGCGAAAAAGTAAATAAAACTCCCTAGAATATGGCTAAAAAGGTATAAAGGAAAAATGTAATATATTGAAAGGAGACCCTTTATGTCAAGATATACAGGACCAAGTTATAAACAATCACGTCGTGTTGGTTTCTCTTTAACTGAAACTGGTAAAGAATTAGCTCGTCGTCCATACGGACCTGGTGATCATGGAAATGGTCATCGTGGTAAACTTTCTGACTATGGTGTTCAATTAAAAGAAAAACAAAAAGTTAGATTCATGTATGGATTAAACGAAAAACAATTCAGAAAGACAGTTGAAGATGCTGGTAAAATGGAAGGTATCCATGGTGAAAACTTCTTAAAATTATTAGAATCTCGTCTTGATAACTTAGTTTATCGTATGGGTTTATCTACAACTAGACGTGGAGCAAGACAACTTGTAAACCATGGTCATATCACTGTTGATGGAAAGAAAGTTGATATTCCTTCATACAGAGTTAAACCTGGACAAGTAATCGCTGTTAAAGAATCATCAAAAGATCATAAAGCAATTAAAGAATCATTAGAAAAGAATGTTAAAACATTAGATTTCGTTAATTTTGATTCTAACAAAATGTCTGGTACATTCATAAGACTTCCAGAACGTTCTGAATTAAATGCTGATATCGATGAATCATTAATAGTTGAATTCTATAACAAATAAGACTAAATTAGTCTTATTTTTTTATAAAAAAGTTATTATAAATCAATAACTTCCAAATATTCATTATTTATAGTTAATTCTGTATGATTTTCTTTTTCATTATGAACTATATAATGAATAGCTCTTACTATTGCACTAAGACCAACAATTAAAATATCTTTATCAGGATATTTTTTTGTATATAAAAAAGAAAATTTTCGACTCTATTATATAAATCATTAATAGGTTCAACATTCTTATTACTAGAATTTATATTAACATTCCAATATTCTTCCATAGAATATTCCCATCTAGGTTTACCCTCAAGTTCTCCTAAACTTCTTTCAATAAGTCTATAATCTCTAATAATTTCACATCTATCTCAAACTATAAAGAAAGCAGTTTGATAAGTTCTAAATAAAGGAGAAGAATAACAAATATCTATATTTTTATCTGATAACTTTTTTCTAAGTTCTAAAGCGTCATTAATACCATCTTTATTAAGATAACTTTCATTAATTCTTCCCTGCATTAAACCCTTTTTATTATAATTTGTTTTTCCATGCCTAACTAAATATATACGCATAATTACTCC
>OMQW01000060.1 GCA_900313345.1 uncultured Eubacteriales bacterium | reverse complement strand
TTTTAGATTCTGAATCACGACCATTCTTAGTAGAACCTTGACCTTTTTTATGGGCGAATAATTGAATGTCTAACATTAATCTCATCATTAGGTAACACCTCCTTAATTTATTTTTATATATTCTTTATATTGTCCTTGTAAATCTTTAAACATATCAAACATATTATCAATTAATAAATCAATAATTCTATCATGTTTTAATATATCTATATTTAAATAACCGTCTTCTTTATCATATTTTAAAGCACCCTCATCATACTTTAAAATAGCATCTATAGTTGTAATTGCTACTGTGCTTACACTCGCACACACAATATCACTACCATATTCACTGTATCCTGAATGACCTTCAATTTTTATATTATCGTTCTTGCTTATAATTTTGATCATTATTTAACTTCAATCTTTTTAATTTCTACTTGTGTATATGGTTGACGATGCCCTTGTAATTTACGATATTGTTTTTTAGCATTATATTTGTAAACTAAAATCTTTTTTTGTTTACCATTTTTGATAACTTCAGCAGTTACTTTAGCTCCTTTTACATAAGGTGTACCTACTTTATTATCTACCATTAAAACATTATCAAATGTAATTTTATCGCCTGCATTAGCATCCATTTTTTCAATAAATAAAGTTTTACCTTCTTCTACTGAATATTGTTTACCACATGTTTCAATAATAGCTTTCATATTTAACCTCCTTTATAAATCTAAGACTCACCATTAAGGTACTTACGTTTTAAAACCTTTTTTGAGTGGTTGTAGAGTGAGGCTCTACACACCTAATAATTTTATCATAATTATATTTGTTTGTCAAACAATTTAAGCAATATTTCTCTTTCTGTAACATATTTATTTTTAGCTCTAAATAGATGTTTATAATCTCTTTTCATAGCATTCTTATTTTCAACTATTTTTGTCTTTTTAAAATTAAACTTATACATATATCTTTCACATAAAAATTTATTAAATATAAACTTATGATTTTTATATTCTAGATATGTTTTATATAATAAAAAGAATATTACCACATATAAAACCAGATTAAATTTAAACAAAAATAAAAGTATAATAAATATAAAAGATATAATAATACTTATAATATGACTATATTTAAAACTAAACATTTTATTTAAAATAAGGTTTAATATTTTAGAACCATCCAAAGGAAATATTGGTATTAAATTAAATAACAATAAATTTAAATTATACATTTTAAATAGTGGATTATTAATCTTAAATAATAGTATTTGAAATAAAGGCCCCATAATAGCAATCATTAATTCTTCTATTATAGGCCTATTTATTTTTTCGTTAAAGATTGTGAGTGCTCCAAAAGGAAGAAGAATAATTTTATCTATATTCCATTTATATACTATAGACATTAATATATGGCCTAATTCATGAAATAAAACAATAAATGTTATAAATAAAAAGTTTTTAAAATAGCCTGTAAATATACAAAGAATTGCAAATAAATAAAAAAAAGGATGGATTTTAAATAAATTCTTCATAATTTATAAACTCTCCATCACGTTTAAATACTAAATATAATTTTTCGTTTGCTTCTCCAATATTAGTACCTTTATCTACATAATCATACATCTTTAAATTAGTAGATATATTTGAATACCACACCTCTGTTCCATCAACTTGCTCTATAATAACAGTATTTCCATAATTCTCTTTCTCACCTATAAAGATAACCATGCCACTATTAATAGCTGGAACTAAATAATTAGGTGTAACCTGTAACTCTACTCCATCTAAATACTTCTCTTTATTTGAATATGATATCTTTTCATCAAAAACAGCTTTAGTATTTTCTTTCACACTTGGAATGGGATTTCCAAAATACTTTTGATAAAGATTATTTAGATGTGTGAAAGATATATGATCTTCATATACATATTTATAAAACTTCTCTTTAAAAGCACTATTTCCTTTTAAAAATATCATAGTAATGATAGTAATTAAAATAACTACTAAACATTTATTAATCGCACCTATTCCTCTAGTCTCTTTTTTACCTCTTATTTTGTTTCTTACTCTATCTAATTCGCTCATAATATCACCACTTAATTTTATGAATGATGTAGTTTTTTATGCATAATAAAGTAAATTATTATTAAATAAATAGTATTTACTAAATAACTCTTTATTACTAAAAATACTAAGTTTATATCAAAATTAATATTAGTATAGATAGTTAATATAAAATAAGTTATAAATAAGTAAATAGTAATATTTATTAGATTTAAAAACATTAAATTAGGAAGATTATAATTAAATCTTTTATTATATTTAAGTGATATATTAATAGTTAAAAGAAAAATTATTCCATTTAAAATAAGAGTATTTGTATATGCTATATCATATATTATGCCTATGATTAATGCATATTTAAATAATGTATCCTCCTTCATGTAGTATGACCCTAATGATAAAGCCGTAAGTGTGAATAAATTACTAGATAGTATTAATGATGCCACGCCATCAATTATAAAAGATAATATAATCATTTTTCACCTTTAACTATTGACACATATTTTATATCATTAAAATTACTACTTGGTTTAACATATATAATTTGTTCTAAATCAAAATTATCTTTTTTTGAATAATCTACTTTACCTATCATAAGACCTCTTGGAAATATATCATCCAATCCTGATGTTATAACAACTGAGTCTTTTTTTATTTCTTTATTGTAAGATAAATCGGTAATTACAAAGTATCCATCTTTATAATTAGAAAGTATTCCAAAGACAGATTCATCATCATTTTGAATTAAAACCGCCACTCTAAATCTTTCATTCACACTAGTCAAAAGTTTCACACTACTCATATTTTTTGAAGTTTTTACTATCTTACCAATTAAACCATCTTTGTTTATAACAGGATATCCATCTTTAATACCATCTTTAAATCCTTTATCAATAGTTAATTCCTTATACCAAGAATACATATTTCTATTTATTATAGATGCATTAATAATATCTAAATTAGAGTTATTATTTAAATCCATTAGTTTTTTTAATTCATCTAATTCTTTATTTTTTTCATTTAACTCTATCTTTAATAAGGAATAATTGTTTTCTAATTTTGCATTATCATTTAATTTCTTTTGAACTAATTTTTTATTTTTATAATCATATATATCTTCTTTTATTAAATATATAGGTTTTTCTAAAATTTTTTCTGTATATAAAATAGGCTCTTTAATAATAGTTTCTATAATAGTTAATTTTCTATTATCATTTATAATAAAGAAAAATATTATTAAAAAAAATATAATTAATAATATTAGTAATAATAAATTAAATTTATCTTTTTTCATATATCATTATTTTCAAAGAAACTATAATATTTATCTTTACCTATAATGATATGATCTATTATACTAATACCCATTAAATCACCTATTTCTTTTAATTTGTGTGTTGTATCAATATCATTCTTACTAGGAATTACATCTCCTGTTGGATGATTATGAATTAATATGATTGATGAAGCAAGTGTTGTATAAGCTTCCTTAAATACTTCTCTTGGATGAACTAAACTATAATTAATTGTTCCTATAAAAAGTAATTTATCCTTAATTATTCTTTTTTTAGTATCTAAATATATAGCATAAAAATACTCCTGTGTTTTATTAGATAATAATTCTCTATAATAATTAAATATAAGTTCTGGATTATTACCTTTTTTATTAACTATAGATATAACTTCCTGATTCATCCTACGAGATAGTTCAAAGCAAGAAAGTAAAATAGCTGCTTTAGAATTACCTATTCCTTTAATACTCTTTAGCTCTTCTAATGTCATATTAGACAAATCTTTAATACTATTTACTTTACTTAAAATATTAACAGCCAAATCTTTTGAAGACTCTGTTTTATTTCCTGTTCTAAGTAATATAGCAATCAATTCTTCATTAGATAAAGATTCTACTCCTTTACTTATAAGTCTTTCTATTGGTCTATCATAATATGGTATATCTTTAATTTTTGTCATTAAGTTCTCCATATGTTTTTAAAATATCATTAATAATTTTTTTAGTATCTTCATTATTAGAATCTTTTAATTTATCATCATATTCTTTAAGTCTTGATTCAAAAGAACTGTCTATTTCCATTTCCTTTACATAAGTTTTATAACCTAAACTGTCAAAATAGTTTTGTAACTTCTCATAATTATCTTTAGTTATTCCAATATAAACATAATATTTATTATCTTTTTTTATATAGATATAACTGTCATACTTACTAGCTTCTTTATTCATATTTTCTATTTTAGAGAAAACTCCAACTTGAAAGAAATATGCTTTGTTTAATACATTGGCAGAAGCTAGCTTTGTATCATATTGATTAAACATTAACCTAGCCATAATGATACCTGTTATAACACATAGAATAATTGGTAAAAAATACTTTTTCATAAACATCACCAATTACATTTTAAAACATTTAATTTAAATAATATGTCGATTTATATACAAAAAAAGGAAGTTTTTAACTTCCTATTTAACATAACTATCTGAGATTGTAAAGTCAACATTCTCTTCTATCCATTCTTTTCTAGGTTCTACTTTATCACCCATTAAAACACTAACTCTTTTTTCAGCTAACGCACCATCTATAATAGATACTTTAATTAAACTTCTTTTTTCTGGATCCATAGTTGTTTCTCTAAGTTGCATTGCATCCATCTCACCAAGTCCTTTATATCTAGAAATAGCATAGTTTTTCTTTAAATCACTAGTTATTTCTTTTCTATCTTCTTCAGTCCAAGCATAGTATGTATCCTTGCCACTTGTTATTTGGTATAAAGGAGGCATCGCTATATAAAGTCTACCATCTTCAATTAATGGTTTCATATATCTATAGAAGAAAGTTA
>OMQW01000061.1 GCA_900313345.1 uncultured Eubacteriales bacterium | reverse complement strand
GAATCAATTAAATCAAATAAATTATCATCATCTTTATTAGCATCATCAACTTCCTCATTTAAAGAAGTTTCACTAACATTAACATCATCTTTATAATTTTCTTCAAAATCATCTTGGTTATCATTTAAAAATGATGGTAATTCTTCATCTTCATCCATAGAACTACTACTATTATCATCTACATTATCAGCATTTTCATACGAATCATTTATTTTAACCCTTCTAGTAGCATTGTTCTTATTAGCATCTAAATAATCATTATTATATTCAAGACCTAAATCTTCAAAATATTCTTCTGCATCTCCCACAGTTACTTTATTAACTTCAGGAGCATTATTAGAAGTTAAATCAATAAAAGAATTTTCTTGTACTTCTTCATGTTCTTCTCCTTTAGAAACACCTAAAGCTTTATTTCTAACTTCATCTATATCAATATTAGAATTTTTAATAGCACTAGTTAATCTAACTTCTCTTTTAACTTCTTCTTTTTTACTAGGTACAGGATCATCAATTATTCCATAAACAGGGCTTATATTAGGACTAGGTCTAAAGCTTTTCTTTTCTCTACTCTTAGGATAAGTACCATATTCACTATTAGTATATTGTTTAACATATTCAACTTCCTTATTAGTTTGATATAAATTAATATCCTCATTTTTAGAAGCACTATATAAAGGTTTTTCTTCATGAATTTCTTCAGTTTCCACATCTTCATTAACTTTCTCATTAATAGGAGAAGAATCTTCAAACTCTATATCCTTACTAGAAACCTTAACATCATCAAAGAAATTATCATCAACTGCAGGAAAAGTAAAATCTTCTTTTGTCTCTTCATCAGTTGCAATAATTTTTTTAGCAACAGGAGCATCATCTTCATCATCCATAGCATCATAAGTAGTTACTTTAACATCTTTAACTCTAAACTCTTCTTTTATTCTATCTATATTATCTCTAAATCTTTTTGGATTTTCTTCTTTTTCAGGAACGTCTATTTCTTCTTCCTCAAAAAGTGCATTTTTAAGTTTATCAAGTATTTTCATATTTACACCTCTAATCTTCATCTATTGAAGTATTAATAACATCTTCATCGCCATCACTACTTTTAACACTAGATAAAGCCCCACTATCATACTTTCTAATATAATCTAGATAACTATTATTATCCTTATTAATATTACTAAATATATTATAAGACTCTTCTTTATAACTTAATTCTTCATTACCTAAATTAATTTTTAAAATATTTTTATTATATTTAATAGAAGACATAACTTCACATAAATTAATTATAGTATCAGAAAGACCTTCTTTACTACTATATACCTCTATTTTAACATAATTATAAGTTCCGTGAACAAAATATTTATCATTATCCTTAATAACTTCAATATATCCACTCTTATTCTTATTATTAATCTTCTTAAAATAAATATTATCTTTATATGGCTTATAATTAGATTTAATCTTATTATAATACCCAACAGTAGATACATAAACATAATATAAATTATTATTTTTATCTCTTAAAACTAAATTATTATCATATTTATCAGTAATTCTTAAACCTCTAGGTATATAAAGAGAATATCCAGAAAAACTTTCCATTTTAATTTTTCTATTACTATTAAAATAACTATTAATTATTTTATCATAATTATTAGCATCAACTTTTTTAATAGAACATCCAGTAAGCATTAATGATAAAACTAATATAACAAGAATTAAACCCTTCCTCATATTATCACCACTATTTTAATTATATCAAAACCATTTTTTATTTTCTACCCTTTAAAGCATAAATTTTATCGCCATTATTCGTAAATTTATCCTCGTATTCTGTCGTAATAAGATTTAGACAATCTCTATGTAAATCAAAAGTAACATCATATAAAGTATAATGATAACTAGATAATGACTCAATAGAATATCTAAACAAGTTTTCATTATCAGTTCTTAAATAAATATTAGGACTATCTGATATTTGACTATAAAGATCTAAAAATATAGGACTTGTAAGTCTTCTATTTATAGTTCTTTTTTTAGGCCATGGATCAGAAAAATTAAGATATATTCTATCTATTTCTTTATCAAATATCTCATTAATTTCTAAAGCATTCACTCTAATTAATTTTAAATTTGGTAAATCTTTAGGCATCCATTTAATAGCCCTAGCAAGTATATTATCTTGTTTTTCAATACCAATAAAATTAATATTAGGATTTTCTAAAGCATTATTATAAATAAACTTACCCTTACCCATACCAATTTCAATATAAATTGGATTATTATTATTAAATAACTTTTTCCAAGATCCCTTATAATCCTTAGGATTAGGTATTATATAATTAGAACCACTTATTAATTCTTCTTTATTCTTAAGATTTCTTAGTCTCATAAAATCACCACTAATTATTATAACATATAAGTAAATTATTGCATATAATTATAAGAGGAGACTAAAATATGTATGGAATGCCAATGATTCCTTTCCAAAATAATATTGGAAATAATGATTATCTAAAAAATGAATTAAATAATATTAAAGAAGAACTAGAAAAAATAGAAAAAGAATTAAAAGAAATAGAAAATATATTAAACATGAATAATATTAATAATTTAAGCACCAATGCAAATCCAGGAAAAGGACTTTATATGTTATAAAGTCTTTTATTGTGTTATAATAAAAGAGAATTTGGAGGAGTTTATGTATAAATTAAAAGAACTTGATAAAGATACTTATGAAAGCTTTGTAAAAAATAATATTTATAAATCCCATTTCTTACAATCTTATGCATGGGGTGAATTTGCCAAAGAGAAAAAAAATAAAAATGTTTATAATTTAGGCTTATATAAAGATAATACACTTGTAGCAACCGCTCTATTATTACAGACTAAACTACCTCTAGGTTATTCTTACTTCTACTGTCCTCGTGGATTTGTTTTAAACTATGAAGATGAAGAAGTATTCAATAACATGACTAAAGAAATAGTAAAATTTGCAAAAGCTAATAAAGCAATATTTGTAAAAATAGATCCAGATATAATTAGAAAAAGTATTAATTATAAAGACGAAGTTAATAATTTAAATTATAATCCTGAAAAAATATTTAACATGATTAAAAAAGCTGGATTTAAACACCTAGGCTTTACTAAAAACTTTGAAACTAATAATCCAAGATATTCTTTTAGAATAGATTTAACTCAAAGTATGGAAGATATTAGAAATCATTATTCTAAAACAGCAAAACAAAGAATCAAAAAAGCAAAAAAATTAAAGACTATAGTAAAAATAGGAACAGAAAAAGATTTAGATACATTTTGCAAATTAATGCAAATAACAGAAGATAGAAAAGACTTTGTATCATATAGTAATGATTATTATAAGACTTTATATAATATATTTAACAAAGAAAACAAAATGACTTTATTCCTAGGAATAGTGAACATAGAAAACATTTTAAATGATTTAAAGTATGAAAAAGAAGCAATAGATAACACTATAAATGATATATTAATAGATAACAATGATGAAGAATCTCTAAGTAAGTCTCAAAAAAACAGACTAAAAGAAGCTAGAAGAGAAAAAGAAAAAAAAGAAAAAGATATTGAAAAGTATTCAAAATATTTAAAAGATTATGGTAAAGAAATAACATTAAATGCTCATATGATAATAGAGTATGGAGATAAAGCATGGGTATTATATGCAGGAAATCATAATATATTAACAGAAACCGGTTCAAACTATAAAGTATATGATGAGCATATAAAATACTGTAAAGAACGTGGTCTAAAAATAGATGATCAATTTGGAACTATTGGTGATTTAAGTAAAGATAATCCAAGAATTGGTCTACATGAATTTAAAAAGAAATTTGGTGGGGACTATGTAGAATTCCTAGGGGAATTTGATTATATAACAAATAAATTAATGTATTTTATATTTAATACATTAATACCAATATACAGGAAACTAGTAAGAAACAAATCAAAGAAGGTTATAAAAAATGAAGTTAAAGGAAATAAGTAATAAAGAATTTAAAAAAATAGCAGATAAAAGTCCCGAAATAACATTTCATCAAACTGAGAGTTGGGCAAATCTAAAAGAAACAAATGGTTGGATAAACTATTTTGTAAAATATGACGATAATACATGTGCCCTACTATTAGCAAAAAAAATGCCAATTATTAATAAATATATATTCTATAGTCCAAGAGGATTCTTAATAGATTATAATAATAAAGAATTATTAAAAGACTTTACTAAAGAAATAAAAGAATTTATAAAAAGTAAAAATGGTATATTTGTAAAAATAGATCCTAATGTTGAATATATTGAAAGAGATAATGATGGAAACATAGTAGAAAATGGATATAACAATAAAAAAGCTCATAAGAACTTAGTAAGTTTAGGGTATAAACATTATGGATTTAATTTAATGCAAGATACGTTACAACCAAGATGGATGCATGTAATAGAAACAAATAGAAGTCTAGATGAAGTAAATAGTGAAATGGAATCTAAAACAAGACAAATATTAAGAAAAAATATTAGATCAGGTATACATGTTCATGATATTAAAAAAGAAGAGTTAAAAGATTTTAAAGAGATAATGGAAAAGACTGCAGAACGTCGTGCATTTATTGATAGACCATTTAAATATTATGAAAACATGTGGAAACATTTACATGATTCAGGTATATTAAAAATAATGATTGCAGATATAGACTTTAATGAATATAAAGAAAATACAAAAAAAGAGTTAACTGAATTAGAAGAAAGTCTAAAAGATAGAATAAACAAATATGAAAATAAAGAATTAAAAATGAATGAGAAAAAATATAATTCTCATAATAAACAAGACAAAGAAGCTATTGAAAGACTTAAAAGAGAACTAATTAAAATAGATGAATTAATAGAAAAATATGGTCCTAAGAAAAATTTAGGAGGAATATTATTCTTAGTATATGGAAATGAAGTACTATCACTATATGGTGGAAGTGATGAAGAATTAATGCAATTTAAATCTGCTTATACAGTTCACTATGAAGGAGTTAAATATGCTGTAGAAAATAATTATAAAAGATATAATTTCTATGGTATAACAGGAGACTTTAGAGAAACAAATCCATTATATGGACTATATCTATTTAAAAAGAGTTTTGGAGGCCATGTAGTAGAGTTAATAGGCGAATATGACTTAGTAGTTAATAAGCCTCTATATCACCTATATAAAATAGCATACGGACTATATCATGGAGTAAAAAAAATAGGTAAAAAATAAAACTATAAGATATTCTTATAGTTTTTTATTTTTACTATAATTATTAATTTTATCAAAATAAGCATCAATATCTAACTTACCCTGTTTATAAAGTCTAATAGTTTTTTTCATAGTATAATCACAAACTTTTTCCGAAATTAAAATTAAATATTCTCTAGCTTTAACAACATCATCATGAGTAGGATAAATCTTTTCATTACTAAATCCATCATTTACTAGATAACTAGTAGTATTTAAAAATTCTTTTTCATCAAACTCTTTATTATATTTTTCCGCTTCATGTTTTAAAATATTTAATTTCTTAATATCTATATTATTTACCTTAGCAATAGGTTTAACAAGTTCTATCAAATCATCTAAAGAGGTCTTATGAGAACATAAGTAATTACCTAAAGTCATTTTCCCGTTAGAAAGTTTATTAGCAGCATTAACTAAATTATTATAATTAGTTAATTTAATTTTAGCCTTCCTAGTAAAAAATCCATCTTTAGTAAATCCATTCCTATCGCAGCCATCTTTATCATATCCATCTAAATCATACCCATTAATATTAAAACCATCATTCAAATAATTAGTTATACTAGCCATTATCTACACCTCTATTATATTTAATTATATATTATTAACATATTTATTACAAATATTAAAATAAAAAAGAATAATTATTTACTATTCTTTAACACATCTTTATAAACTCGTTTTAATTCTTTTCCAATCTTTTTAATATCTCTTTCTTTTGCAACAAGAAGACCATTTTTAGTAACATCTTTAAGCTCCCCATTTAGGTATTTCTTAATCTTTTCTTCAAACTCATCAATATCTTTAGCTTTATAAACATTAACAGAATCTGTAAGCCAGTTATCAAAAATTGGAATATCACGAATTATAGCAGGTGTTTCACACGCACAAGCTTCAATTATTGGAATTCCTTCAGTCTCTTCAAGAGTAGGAAATAAATATAAATCACATGAACACATAGCTTCCTTAATTAGCTTTTGATCAACATAACCAGCAAACTTTAAATTAGGAAGTTTTGTATTAACAGCCTTTTTTACATCTTTAGTTGAAAACTTAAGAGGACTTTCTCCAAACCAAATAAATTTATACTCAGGCATTCTCTTAGCAAGCTCGACAAAATCAACAATACCTTTTCTTCTAATATAAAGTCCAATACCTATAATTATTTTATCACCATCTTTATATTTATATCTCTTTAAAAATTTCTTTCTAGCATCTTTATCTTTCTTAAATAAAGAAAGTTCTATACCATTAGAAATAGCGTATATTTTCTTATTTTCTAATCCTTTATATCCTTGTAATATATTTTTAGAATACTCAGTAGGAGTTATTAAAACATCACCTAGACTATAACATTTAGTAATCCACCATTTAAAAAGTTTAGAAGTAGCATGTCCCATAATAAAGCCATCTTTATAATCTTCTTCAGTGGAATGAGCATGATAAACAATTTTTTTACCCATCTTTTTAGCTTTTTTAGCTAAAAAATATGATTTAGCAAAATAAGTATTAATATGTAAAATATCATAATCAAGGCATTTAGGATCTGTTGTATACTCTATCTTTTCATCATCTAAAGCTTTCATTTGATGTTTTATAGCTTTACCAAGACCACTTTTACCAATTGTCTTTAAACCTTCTGCATAAAGTAAAACCTTCATAATTACCTCACTAATTTCTTATTATCATCACTATTATTATTTAAAATTGTAGTAAACATTAAACCACTACTAAATGCTGCAAATAAAACAAGTAAATTTTTATAAGTATCTTTTGTAGGAACAATATGACTACTACTTGTATCAACATTACTAACATATCTTAAATGCATTTTATCACAAAGACCATTATCAATTTCATCTCTAAATATAGGATAATTATTATACATAACATCAAAATTACCCTCTTTAACAACTTTTGCTAATTTTTTTAAATCTTTAGTATTATACATAGATAAATCAATTTTTTTATCATCATATTCTAAATAAGATTCATTATCATTTTTATTTTCTAATAAAGTATAACTGTTTTCCACAGCTGTATCATCGTAAAACTCATAATTAACATCAGTAATTTCAGTCTTATAACCAGTAGTTAACTCACTTTTAAATGGATTTGCACTCATTACTAAACTAAATGCTGCTTCCGAAATTATAAATGTTGGAATAAAAATTTTTAAATTTTTAATAGTATTTTTTTTCATAAACCCTCCTGAAATATTACTATTTAATTTTTAATTTCTTTTTAATACTTTTTAATATTTTATCACCAAATACATGATTTATTGTACCACTCATATACATAACAATAAAGTATATAAATGCACCAACTAAAGTATATAATATAATAATTGGTAAATTAACAATTCTCATACTACTAGAAAGATGAACAATTAAACTTAATATACTTAAACCTAATATCATAATAATAACGCCAACAAATATCTTTATTGTCTCAATAAAAGTGTCTGTATATTTAATATCAAATCTTTTCTTTAGCGCTAATAAGCAAATAACAAATGAAACAAAATAACCAAGCATAGTTGCAAGAACAGATCCATAATAAGCAGGAAGACCTAAATTATTTAATCCATTCATAAATAAAACATTAGTAACAGCCTTTATAATAACACCACTAATTAAACTAATAAAAACCGTTTTATAATCTTTAAGTACTTGTACAATTGTAACCATAGTAGTATAAAATGCAGTAACTAAAGCAACAAATATATATACTTTAAATACTGAAGATCCAAATTTACTAGGTCCATAAAATAAAGTATAAACAGGTTTAGCAAGAAAAGATAAGCCAAAAGTCATAGGAATAACTAAAATTGCAAGAATTTGTAAACTTTGATTAATCTTTTTTCTAATATCATCCATATCATTTAATACTAAGCTAGAAGTTAAATTAGGAGTTAAACTAACTATTAAACCAGTACTAATAGAAATAATAATCATATTAAATTTAGCAGCCCAAGTTGATAATATACTCATAATACTTTCTGCACTCTTAGTACCATAAATAGGTCCTAGTGTTTTAACGACAGTAACTGTATCAATTAAACTATATAAAGATTTAAAAATATCAATCATTATTAATGGAAATGCATAAATAACAATCTTAGTAAGAATTTCTTTAGTAGATATAAATGGTTCTTTAACATTCTCTTCTTTTTCATTAAACAATTTATTATTTTTAAATTTCTTAGATATTAAATATACATATGAAGCAAGTGAACCAACAGTAGCAGCAAATACTGCAACTCCAACCGCAGTAGTTAATGATAAATTAAATACTCTAAGAGCCATAAAAGAACCAAGTACTATAACAAGTACTCTAACTACTTGTTCAAGAACTTGTGATATGGCAGTTGGTGTAATATACTTATGTCCTTCAAAAAATCCTCTATAAACACTTAAAACGGGAACTATAATAATAGCAGTAGAAATAACTCTAAGTACAAATATTACATCACTTATAGTATTTCCACCCTTTAAGTTACCTAAAATAGATTTAGCTAAATAAGGAGCTAGTATAAATAATGCCATAAAGCATAAAGCTCCAAGTGTAATTGCAATAGTTTTACCTATTTTAAAAGCCCTTTGTTTAGCATCATAATATCCAAGTGTTTGATATTCACTAGTTAACTTACTAATAGCAAGAGGAATACCAGCCGTAGATATAGCCATAAATATTAAATAAAATGTATAAGCATATCCATATAACGCTCCACCTTTTTCACCAATAATTGCAAAAAAAGGTATTACATATAACACGCCTAAAATCTTTGTAATAACAATACCAAGAGTAGCAACAAAAGCTCCTTGCATAAAGTTACTTTTTTTCATTACTTTATCTTTTTTCTTCATATTAAAAACTTCCAATCATGAAAAATATTATATCATAATTTACTACTATAAACAATCATAGCACTAAAACAAAAAATTTGTTCATCACCATAAATACTACTAGAAACTTGATATTTAATATCAATAATATCCATATCCTTACTACTTAAAAATATATTAATATCAGTTTCTAAATCTTTCTCATCTTCATAATCAAATATTTTAACTTTCATCTAATCACCAATAAAATATTAACAAACAAAATATAAAATAATTGTCAAAAAAAGACCTAAGTCTTTATTTAACAACGATATTAACTATCTTGCCTTTAACATAGATCTTTTTAACAATTTCTAATCCCTCAGTAAATTTAATAACATTTTTTTCACTAAAAGCTTTATTAAACACTTCTTCTTCATCTGAATCTACTGATATATTAATAGTTGCGCGTACCTTACCATTAACTTGAACAGCAATTTTAACTTTATTATCGATAGTTAAAGCATCATCATATTCAGGCCACTTACTTTCACAAATAGGTTCTCCTAAATTATATTTTTCATTTAGCTCTTCAGTAATATGTGGAGCATCAGGATTAAGAAGTAATAATAATACCCTATAATCATCCTTAGAAATACTATCAAATTTTTCATACTCATTAAGCATAATCATTAATTGAGAAATAGCAGTATTAAATTTAAGATTATTATTATCGTTAGTAACTTTCTTAATAGTCTTATGAACTAAACTAACATTAGTATAACCTTCTTTATTTAAATCAAGTTTATTTCCAAGTCTTTCAACTCTACCAATAAATTTATAACATCCTCTAAGAGCATCAGTATTCCAAGGAGCATCTTGTTGATAATCTCCCATAAACATCTCATAAAGTCTAAGAGTATCAGCACCATAATCTCTAACTATATCATCAGGATTAATAACATTGCCCTTACTCTTACTCATCTTTTCACCATCTGGACCTAAAATCATACCATGATTAACTCTTGTCCAAATCATTTCTTTCTTAGGAACAACTCCAATATTATATAAAAATTGAACCCAGAATCTAGCATAAAGTAAATGTCTTGCAGTATGTTCATTACCACCATCATAATAATCTACTTGATTCCAGTATTTCATATTATCAATTGATGCGAATTCTTTATCATTATGAGGATCCATATATCTTAAGAAATACCAAGAAGAACCAGCCCATTGAGGCATAGTATCAGTTTCTCTTTTAGCATCATGTCCGCACTTAGGACACTTACAATTTACAAAGCTTTCAATTTTAGCAAGAGGACTTTCACCATTATCAGTTGGTTCATATTCAGTAACATCAGGAAGTACTACTGGTAAATCCTCTTCTGGAACAGGTACCCAACCACACTCAGGACAGTTTATCATAGGTATTGGTTCACCCCAAAATCTTTGACGACCAAATACCCAATCTCTCATCTTAAAATTGTCAACTCTTCTTGCAATACCCTTATCTTCTAAATATTTTGTAATTGCTTCTTTAGCTTCTTTAATAGATAATCCACTAAATTCACCTGAATTAATTAAATGAGCATCCTCTTCTAAATATTCTTCTTTAACATAAGCTTTATTATCTAAATTGCAAGAATCACCTTCAATAACTTGAACCATAGGAATATTATGAACTTTAGCATACTCATAATCTCTTTGATCATGAGTAGGAACAGCCATAACAGCACCAGTTCCATAGTCACCAAGTACAAAGTCACCTAAATAAATAGGAACTTCCTCACCTGTTATCGGATTAATTGCTTTAACACCCTTAACTAAAACTCCAGTTTTATCTTTATTAAGCTCTGTTCTATCCATAGCACTCTTTAAACTAGTAGCTTTAATATATTCCATAACTTCTTCTTTATTTTCAACCCTAGGCATTAATTCTTGTATTAATTTACCATCAGGAGCTATTACAAAAAATGTAATACCAAATACAGTTTCAATACAAGTAGTAAATATAGAGAACTTTCCACCATCTTTAATGTTAACATCAAGTTCTACCCCACTACTCTTACCAATCCAGTTTATTTGTCCAAGCTTAACTCTATCTTGAAAGTTAGTCTCATTAAGTCCATCAAGGAGCGAATCAGCATAACTAGCCATCCTAAGCATCCATTGACTCTTTTCTTTTTGTTCAACAACAGTTCCACATCTTTCACAAACTCCACCTTGAGCATCTTCATTAGAAAGAACCATCTTACACTTAGGACACCAATTAACTTTAGTAGTATCTTTATAAGCCATTCCATACTTAAAAAACTCTATAAATTGCCATTGAGTCCATTTATAATATTCAGGATCAGTTGTAGAAAAACTTCTATCCCAATCAAAACTAAATCCAATAGACTTCATTTGATTTTTAAATGTTTCTATATTTTGTTTAACAACATCTCTAGGATGCATATGCATCTTTATAGCATATTGTTCTGCAGGAGCACCAAAAGCATCAAATCCCATAGGAAATAAAACATTATATCCCTGCATTCTCATCATTCTCGCTCTAACATCTTGTGAAGTATAACTTCTTACATGCCCAACATGAAGTCCAGCACCACTAGGATAAGGAAATTCAACTAATATATAATAATGTTTTTTATCTTTTTCAAAATCTTTAGCAGCAAAGCTCTTATTTTTATCCCAATAATTTTGCCATTTCTTTTCTATATCACTATAATTACTCATCTTTAACATTCTCCTTTATTTTAATTAAAATTCTACTAAATAAATAATAAATAAGTAGTATACTTGGAATAATCAAAATTAATAATAAAATCATTTGATATATTCCACTCTTTATATATCCTATAAAGAATACTAGCAAACTAATAATAAGTGAAGAGATTAATGAACACATAATTATTAATTTCTTTTTACTATATTTAGAAACATCAACACTATATAAATCATGCAGCAAAATAATTTCTACTAACTCTTTCTTTCTCTTTTTAATATATTTTTTAGCAATAAAATAATAATATATTAAAAATACAACTAAATAAATAATTACAAAAACTAATAATTCTTTTAACATTTCTCCTCCAATATAAAAATCGCCCTTAACATAAGGACGATTTAATCGCGGTACCACCTTAATTCACAATGTGCACTCAAATAGGATTAAGGCTCCCATACCTAATATTATTAACAAGTCAAGTTCACTAAAATCCTGTACTTGTTTACACCAACCACAAGCTCTCTTCAACATTCATTTAATTACTACTACTTAAATATTAAAATTACTAATAGTATACTAAACTTCATTAATATAATCAAGAAGTTTTAAGAATAAACTAATATACTCTTTAGTAAGACCTTTTTTCTTTAACTTTCTAACAGCAATTCTCTTTTTATTAATAGGTAAATCAGAGAATATAATATTAGCAATATCTTCTTTTAAATATGTATCAATCTGTAAATCTTTTAAAATACTGTCAATATCATCATTAATAATTCTAACAGCATCAATTTCTATATCTTTACCCTTACAATTGATAGTAAGTTGTCCAACAGTAGGAACATCATTAATATATAGAATAAAGTCAGTACCATCAACCATACAAACAGGTTTAAGTTCTGTATCATTAAACATAACTTTAACACTTTCAGCCTCTTTAGTATTTCTAAATACAAGTTTATAATTACGTTTATCAGGAACAATTCCACTCTTACCTTCAACACTTCTAATAATAACAGTATAATTACTTCTCAAATAATTATAATCAATTGAAGTCTTTAAGAAATAACCTTCTTTATTTAAAGATGTAATACCATCATCTTCATATAAAGTATACATATTACTAGCACCTGGAAATATTTGAATTTCCATATCAGTAGCAAGTCCTACATTATTTCTATCACTCTTATTAGATAAAGGTATTATAGAACCAGCATGTGCAAATACAGGGAAATCTTCTTCCCTAAAGAAAGAAACATATTTTTTTCCTCCAGGAAACTTCTTACCAGTAAAGAAATCATACCATATACCATCAGGCATATAAAATCTATGAACTGTTCTATTCATAATATTATCTTTTTTTGTAAGAATAGGACAAACAAGTAATTGAGAACCAAAATAATATTGATTTTTATAAAGAGGATCATCATAACACCACATATAATTATAATAAAAAGGTTGAATAATAGGCGTACCTACCTCACTATATTTATAAGCTTCAGTATATATATAAGGTATTAATCTATGTCTAAGTCTCAAATAATCAGCAACTATACTAAATGTTTTAGCTTCCCATACCCAAGGTTCTTTCTTATAATACTTACCTCTAGCAGCATGGAATCTAAGTATAGGAACAAAACATCCAAGTTCAACATGTCTAATATAAAGTTCAGACTCTTCAATACCACCATGATTACCAAAAACATCAAAACTCAAATAACCAATACCCATATTAGAAGCATTAATATACTTAAAAACTTCACTTCTTAAAGTATCCCAATTAACAATATCAGAAGATCCATATAAAACAGGATATCTATGAGGAGCATAAATAGAACCTCTAGAAAGAATTAAATTACGTTTTCTAGGATCTCTTCCACTATCTAAATATAAATAATGATTCATAGCCCACAAATTATTAATATTAGAATTACCAATATAATCACTAAAGAAGAAATCACATCCCATAGACTCTAAAGTATGTAAATAAACTTTAAAGAATACATCCATTAATTTAGGATTCATAGGATCAAAATTAATAATAGCATTATCTTTTATATCTAAATATTCACAGGCTTTAGGATAAAATTTATCAAAAGGATATAAACCTTCACTAGGATTAATAGAAAGTCCTAATCTTATATTTCTCCTATGAACACTTTCTATCATCTTTTTAGGATCACTAAATAATTTATTATTAAAAGTAAATCCCGTATTTAAATTAGTTTTATTATTATAATCTCTTATATGCCAATCTTTATCTAAAATCAAAACACTAATAGGTATTTTCTTTTTATCAAAAGTTTTCAATAATTCATCTAAACTCTTATCATCATAACTTATATTACGACTCCACCAATTACCAAAAGCATAACGAGGAAGTAAAGGAGGAAAGCCAGTCATTTTAAAATAATCATTTAAAGCAAGATTAAACTGATTACCATACATAAACACATATATATCTATACTTTTACCTACTCTGTTAGATAAAGTTCCATCTTTTTCAATAATCATACTATTAGAATCATCTAAAGAAGCAAAACCTTCTAAAGAAAATAAACCTCTACTATTCTTATTATCTAATTTAAAATCTTCTGAAACTATATTTCCATTCATATTTCTAGCTTCAGGATTACCATAATACCAATCTCTTTCTTTATCTTTATCATTAACATTTAATAATGTAATTTTAAGATTTTTCATAGGATCAATATTAGATCCAGTAAATGGTTGTTCCTTCATATAAGATAAACGAAAATATTTAGTAGTAATTTCTAAAAAAGTAGCATTTTGTCTAATAGTAAATTCTGGAAGTCCAAAATTTCTATTTAATATAATCTGTGTAGGACTATCAACAAAATTACCATCTAAACTATACTCAAGTCTAATAACTCTTTCAGTTATAACAGTAAATCTATATCTATTACCCTTAACATAAGCTTTACTATCATTCCTAGCCTTACTATAATCTACTTCAAATTGTTTTCCAAGTGGATACATAATATCGCCCCTTTATTCTATACAAATATTATCATAAATTAATCTAATTATCTAGATATTTAGCATAATATTCTTCAAAAGATAACTCTTCAGCATCTATAACTTTACTAGCTTTAACACCAACATATCTAAAATGCCATGCTTCTGCTCTAACTCCAGTAATATCTTCTTTACTCTTTAAATATCTATAAATAAATCCATACTTATAAGAATTTCTAATAAGCCATTTATACTCTTCACTATTTTTAAAAATATTATTCGTACCACTACCAAAATCAAAAGAATACCCAGTTTGATGTTCAGAAAAACCAGGTAACATTACATACTTAAGACAATATTCTTCCCCATATAAATTCTTATAAGTATCATAAACTTCTTGTTGATCTTTAAAACTTCTATAACCAGAATTAATTAAAAGATTTAATCCATCTTTCTTTGCAGCTTCAATCATCTTAATAGCATAACTAACCGCCTCATTAGTACCCTTAACATCCTCCTTAGGATTTATTAAATATTTACTAGATACTTTTACAAGTTTTGGTCTATACTTAGGCCCTAAATAATGATGCTTATTAGCAAGAACATATTTACTTCTATCAGTAACAGTAACATAATCCTTATAATTTTCTTTATCAACATCCATATTAACCTTACAAATAGTAGTTTCTTCATCATCCCCAGTATCATTCATTAAATTATTATATCTATCATAATTTTTAATTTTAGCATAAGGATAATCAAAAAACTCTTCAACATACTGAATTTTATCATGCTTAATAAAATCTTTAACATCATCATTACTACCATGACTAATAATTAAGTTAATATCATGAACAGTATATCCCTTTTTAAGTAAAGCATTAATATTACTAATTAAATCTTTATGATTAACATATTTAATATTTTTATATTTATCAAGATTCTTTTCCTTATAATTAGCAGTATCACTAAAAGCCCTATCAAGAGTTTTATTATTAGGATTATCAAAAGCATAATTAATCTTCGTTAACTTTATAATATTAATAGCAGCATCTTTAGAATAACCTACACTCTTAAACTTATCTAAAGTAATATTATATCCAATAAAAAAAATCAATAATAAGACTGCAATAACTCCAATTATTTTACTAACAATTAAAGTTCCCCTTTTCATATGTAATTTTTTCTTTTTCATATGATCACCTACTATAAAAATTATAACACATTTATGATATACTATAAAGAAAAAGGAGAAATAACATGTTTAAATATACACTAGATAACAAACGATATCACACACTAAATTATTTTTATAAAACTAAATTTGGATGTAAAGTATTTAAAGTATCATTAAATGGAGGATTTACTTGTCCTAATATAGATGGAACAAAAGGTAAAGGTGGATGTATCTATTGTTCAAAAACAGGTAGTGGAGAATTTGCAGGTGATATAAAAGACTCATTATCAAAACAATTTGATACAGTAAGAGACATGTTAAGAAATAAATGGCCTAAAGCAAAATATATAGGATACTTTCAAGCAAGAACAAATACATATGCAAATGTTAATATATTAAAAGAAAAATATGAGGAAATATTAAAAAAAGATAATGTAATAGGACTAAATATAGCAACCAGATCAGATTCCATAACAGATGAATGTTTAGAATATCTAGAAGATTTAAACAAGAGAACATATTTAACAATAGAATTAGGTTTACAAACTATACATGAAAAAACTGCACAATTAATAAATAGATGTAACACGTTAGAAAACTTTACTGACATGGTAAAAAAATTAAGAGAAAAAAATATAAATGTGGTAGTTCATATAATAAATGGTCTACCAGGAGAAACTAAAGAAGACATGATAGAAACAGTTAAATATTTAAATAATTTAGATATTCAAGGTATAAAAATACATATGCTAAGCATAACAAAGGATACACAGTTAGCAAAAATGTATAAAGATAAACCATTTCATGTATTAACAAAAGATGAATATATTGATATTGTTATAGAACAATTAGAACATTTAAGAGAAGAAATAGTAATAAATAGAATAACAGGAGATCCAAAAAAAGAGGACTTAATCGCCCCTTTATGGTTAACAAAAAAATTTGTTGTCCTAGATGATATAGATAAAGAAATGAAAAAAAGAAATACTTATCAAGGAGTAAAAACTACTTCTTTAAAATAAATTTTAAGAATATAAAAAATAAAATAAAAGAAAATATAAATATAAATACTTGAGTAAATAAACTTCTAACTATTAATGAAAAAATAAAACTAATAAAACTACTTACCAAAAGAGAAAGAGTTAAACTATTTAATATACATAAATAAAAAAGTAAAAATATAATTAATAATACTAAAAATAAAAAAGTCATACTAACACCTAAAGTAATTATATTATAAATCAAAGAAAAATTCAACTTGTTAAAATATTTAAAATATATTATAATAACACTATAAGGTAAGAGGCGAATATATATATGAAGTTAAATAAAGAAAACATTGGGGTAAATACATTAATAGTAACTTTAAGTATTTCAGGTTTACTATCAATAACAACAGGAGCTGTTCTAAATAAAAAGCAATTTAAAAGAAGTCCAAAACACTACAATGTAAAAGTTATAGAAAAATCAACAGCAAAAGTAAATAATGAACCAAAATTAAAAGATATAGAACTAGAAGTTAATATGCCATTAAGTGTAATCACAAGTGATTATATAGAAAATGCTAATCTAATACAAATTAATAAATGTAAACTTGATACTTCTTTAGTAAATGTTAATGAAGTTGGAACATATACTTATACAATTACTTATAAAGACAAAAAATTTAATGGAAAAGTTAAAGTAAATGCCAAAGCATTACCAATTATTAATAATATGACTTTAAAAGAAATAAATGTAGAATTAGGAAATCCACTTCCACAAAACTTATCAGACTATGTAGTAGAAACAATTCCAGAAGAAGCTAAAGATAAAATAGTAATTGATTTATCTAAAGTAAATAATAAAATGGCAGGAACTTATCAATATACAGTTACTTATGAACAAAGTATATATACAGGAAAAGTAACAATATATGAAAAAAAGCCAACTATTATAGCACCTGAACAAACTGAAAAAGAAAACAAAATAGCACCTGAACAAAAAGTTGAAGAAAATCCTAAACAAGAACAAGAACAAGAGCAACAACAACAACAATAAAAAAAGAGCAAATGCTCTTTTTTTATGATAATCCAACTATCTTATCATCAATATAATCTATTTTTTCATAATTAGGTTTAGAAGGAAGACCAGGCATAGATATAATATTACCAGTCATAATAGTAATAAATCCCGCACCACCATATACTCTAACATCTTCAACATGTAAAGTATTATCAATAGGATCATTTAAAGCTTTAGGATTATCACTAATAGAATATTGTGTTTTAGAAATACAAATAGGATAATCTTTATAAATAGAATTATTTATTTTATTAAGTTTTTCTAAAGCAATATCATTATATTCAATATATTTAGATTTATAAATATTTTTAGAAACCTTTTCAATCTTAGTAAAAATATCATCTGAATTATCATAAATTGTTTTAAAGTTATTATCTTTTTCTAAAACAGATAATACTTCATTAGCTAAATAGTTAGCGCCTAAAGATCCATCTTTATATGCAGTAGATATAGCATAAGGTATATTAATACTCTTTAAATAATTAGTAATAACTTCTATTTCTGAATCACTATCAGAATCATATTTATTAATACAAACAACCAAATTAGAATTAAACTTAAGCATATTTTCAATATGAATTCTTAAATTAGGAAGACCACATCTAACCATAGAAGGATCATTAATTAATATATCATCTTTATTACATCCAGCATTATATTTTAAAGCTTTACAAGTACAAACAAGTACACAACAATCAGGTTTTAACCCACCCAAATTACATTTAATGTCATAAAACTTTTCAGCACCTAAATCAGAACCAAATCCTGCTTCAGTAATAGTATAATCAGATAAGGTTAAACTAGTTTTAGTTGCAATAAGTGAATTACATCCATGAGCAATATTAGCAAAAGGTCCACCATGAACAATAGCAGGAACTCCCTCTAAAGTTTGAACTAAATTAGGTTTAATAGCATCCTTTAAAATAACAGTCATTGCACCATTAACATTTAAATCCTTACAAGTAATAGCTTCCTCCTTATCATTATAACCACAAATTATATTACCAAGTTTTTCTTTTAAATCATATATATCATTAGAAAGACATAGTAAAGCCATAACTTCTGAAGCAGCAGTAATATCAAAAGAAGTACAATAATATTTAGTACTAATAGTTCTAAGCGCCCTATCATTAGTATCTAAACATCTTCTAAAAGTAACTCTCTTAAAACCAAGCTTATTACCCTTCTCTATATGATTATCAATAGCAGCAGCAAGTAAATTATTTGCATTAGTAATAGCAGCAAAATCACCAGTAAAAGCTAAATTAATATTTTCCATAGGAACAATTTGACTCATTCCGCCACCACAAGCACCACCTTTTATACCAAATACTGGACCCATAGAAGGTTCTCTAAGTGCAAGTGAAACATTCATACCAAGTTTCTTAAAACTATCAGCAAGACCTATACTAACTGTAGTTTTACCCTCTCCAAAAGGAGTAGGATTAATAGCAGTAACAAGAATAAGTTTTCCATATTTAGAAGAGTCATTAATATCCTTATAATTAATTTTAGCCATATGTTTACCATAAAACTCTAAATTATCTAAAGAAAGTCCAAGTTTCTCCCCAATACTACTAATATCAGATAAAACAGTATTACGACAAATATCTAAATCATTCATTATTTCACCTCTAAAATTATTAATTCTATTTAATAATAAACCTAAATTAATAAAAAAGCATTATAAAAATATTATTTTTATATTAAATTATAAAACTAATTTACACATTTTTATCTTTTGAAAGAGAAAGTATAATATAGTATTCTATCCCCTGTCAAAAGAAAAAGGAGGGATACTATGAAAAAAATAATTTTCTTATTGACTATAATATTATTAATTGGTATTAAAACAAAAAATGTTTATGCCTATGAAACCTTCTATGAAGATAATTTAATAGATGGTATATATATGAAAGAAGTAATTCCATCAACAAATGAATCAAGATATCAACAAGCAAGATTCTTTAGAAATCAAAATACTAATGAAGAAGCTTATTGTATAGAACCATTTAATGTGTTTAATAAAGATAATCGATTAATAGAAAAAAATATATTAGATAATAAAACATTTACAAGATTATCTGATATTATGAGTTTTGGTTATGGATATAAGAATCACACAGAGGATAAATGGTATGCAGCAACACAAATGCTTTTATGGAAAGAAGCATTTAAAAATGATGAATTTTATTTTACTGATAAATTAAATGGAAATAAAATAGATATTTTACAAGATGAAATGAATGAAATATTAGAATTAGCAAATCACTACAGAACAGAGCCAAAATTAAAAGATGAAGAATATCATACAGTATTAAAAGATAAAATTGTTTTAACAGACTATAATAATGAAATATCAAATTATATAACAGATGATCCAAATATAACTATTGATAAAAATAAAATAATAATAAATAATCCTAAAGAAGGAACTAATGTATATAAATTTAAAAGAATACATCCATATCCTAATAAAGTAGCAAAATATTGGTATATAACTAAAGGTCAAGATATGATAACAAAAGGTAAAACTGGAGATTATATGTATTATTTAAGTTTATTTACAACTAAAAATAAAATAATAGTTAATAAAAAAGATAAAGACACTAAAAATATAAAATCAAAAGGAGATGCAAGCCTAGATGGAGCAATAATAGGATTATATGATTTAGATAATAATTTAATAAATAAAAAAGTAATAAATAATAATATAGTAGAATTTAATAATATAGAATATGGAAAATATTATATAAAAGAAATAGAACCTGGTGAAGGATATAAAGTAAATAATGAAAAAAAATTTATTGAAATAAATAGAACAACAAAAGAAATAAATATAGACATATTAAACGAAGTAATAAAAAAAGAAATAACTATTCACAAAGAATATGGAGAAAATATAAATACAAAAAATGAAAAAGAAATAGAATTTAATATAATAAATAAAAATAATGAAATAATAGAAAAAGTAAAAACAGATGAAAATGGTAATATAAAAATAACACTGCCATATGGTAAATATTTAGTAAAACAAATAAATACTAGTGAAGGTTATAATAAAGTAGATGACTTTTACATAGAAATAAACGATAAAGATAATAATTATACATATAATTTATATGATTATAAAATACCTATTCCTGATAGTAATATAAGCATAGAAACAAAAGATTACATAATATTATTAATGATATTATGTTTAACATTAATATTAATAAATAGATATGTTATATAATATACTTATATTATCTTTAAT
>OMQW01000086.1 GCA_900313345.1 uncultured Eubacteriales bacterium | reverse complement strand
ATAAAAATATTAATATAAATACTATTGATAATATAATTAAATATTTTAGATATAATCTTAAGAGATTTTTTAGCTTTTCTTTATTAGATTCTTTTATATATTTTATTAATTTCTTTCTATAAATAAACATAAAGAAAGTTATAAAGAATATTGTTATTATATTAATTAAATCAGGCATTAGATAAAGCATTATATATAAAGACTTTAATTTAAATAATCTTATAAATAAAAATATTGTTAGGGATAGAGAAAATCCTTTAAATAATAGATATATTATATTGATAAATGCTCCTATTATACTAAGTGATAATAAATATATTATTATATTTATTAAAATATAATTTATAAAATAATTATATATATTATTTTTAATATAATTATTATTATTTATATCTATTAGATATTTATTTATACTTGATTTTAAAATATTTAGATCTTTTTTATTAATAAATATTATAGTTATTAGACCTATTATAAATGATATTAATAATATTATAATTAATGATTTAAATAATTTCTTTTTATTTAACATAGTATCACCATTTAATTATATTAATTATTATACTTATATATTATTAAAATAGTTTTACTTTTTTAGACATATATTTTATAATTATAATGGTGGTGTTAATATGAACAAGAAGATTATGAGAGTTGTTGTAATTATTTTACTTATTGCAATGATTATGGGATTCTTTGGAGTTTTAGTTTCATTCTTTATATAAAATAAAATTCCCATTTTGATATGTTAAGAGAAGAGTTTCTTCTTTTTTTGTTTTGTTTTCTTTTAAATAATTATTTATTTCTTCTTCACATATATTTAATTCTTTTATGGTTTCTTTTAGGAGTTTTCCATCTATTATTATATTTTTAGATAAATCTATATTATCTTTATATTTTATAAAGGATAATTCTCCATTAGGCTCTAATATTGCATATCTTATTTCTTTTAAATTAAAGATATCTTTTAGTCTTGCACTTCCTTCTAAATCATTTATATTCATATTTGCTTTCTTTAAGGCTTTTTTAAGTATTTTTCCATCATTTATGATAACTTCAGGGCATCCTTCTATAAAACGCCTAAATGGTATGTTTAAAAGAGTTATACGGTCTACTATAAATGATGTTATACCAAATATTAGCATTGCTAGTATTCCTATAAAATAATTTGATTCTATATTTAAAACCATTTCTGCAATAAAATTACCAATAGATATACCTATTACATAGTCAAATAAACTTAAATTAGATATTTGTCTTTTACCTATTATTTTAGTTACTAAGAATAACCAAAAAATAGAAATAACACATCTAGGTATAGTCATTATTAAATCATGCATATAATCACCTAAATATATTATTTCTATTAATTAATTTTTTATACTATTTAGAAAGCTTTCCTTTTATTTCTTCTAAGTTTATATTTACTTCTGGATGATTATTATTATTTTCTTCTTTAAATATATTTCTTTCTTTTATTTCATCATTAAAGAAATTTAAAGCGCTTTCTTCTGCTTCTTTCTTTCTTATGTTGTTTTCATATTCTATAGCATTTCTTTCACCTTTATTTTGCATTTTAGAACGCTTTATTAAGGCTTCTGCTAATTCTAATTCATTGTTTTCTATAGCTTTATCTGCTACCTTTAATAAAGTTTTTTCACTCATTCCTGTAAATTCTTTACTAGTTGCATATAATTTTTTGCTTTTTATTAATTTCACTTAATGTTTTGTAAAAAAAATTTATAACTTCTTCACTTTCACTTATTTCTAAACTTATATCCATACTATTTATCTCCTATAGCTATTATAGCATATATAATATAGTATTTCTATATATATAATATTATCTATATCTATTATAGTATTTTCTAAATATATTAGTTTATTATCTTTATCTATTTTCTTTATTAAACCTTCAGTTTCTAAATATTCATCTAAATAAAAATATTTTAATTTTACTTTATTATTTGCTTTTAAATTAATTAATATATTATTTAGTCTTTCTTGATAATCACTATCTAGATATTTCTTTTGTTTTTCTTCTTTTTCTATTAATCTTAACATTTCATTAAAACCTTTAAGTGAATCAAATGGCATAAACTGTGATGCTCTATTAATATGCATTATGTCCTCCTATTAGTTTATTTCTTTCTCTCATAGTTGCTTCTTTTTTATAACTTGCAGCTTTCATTAAACTATTTTTACCATATTTGTTATTTATTTCGTTCATTGTTTTATATAAATCTTCTTCTTTAATACTATTATTACTAAATAAGTTTAACTGTTCTTTTGGATTTGTTTCAAGAAAACTTGCTGATACTCCTACTCTTCTTATAGGATAATCTTTAATATTTTCTTCATATAATTTTAATAGATTTCTACTTATAATACTATAGTTATTAGTAGAATTTTCTAGTTTTATACTTTTACTTAAACTCTTTTCTATATTTTTAGAATATCCTATATAAAATGAAAAGTATTTAGCATAGAATTTTTCACGTACTAATTGCTGTGATAAATTATTAAGCATTTCTATTAGAATAGTTTTTACTTCATATTTATTATAGTTTCTAAAAAGTATTTGACTATTAGAAATTGATCTACTTTTTGGAGTATATTCTTTTATATCTTTTATGGTACATGGTTCTATTCCTTTTGAGTGATCTATTAATAATTCTGCGCGAATACCAAATACTTTATATAGTACTTTTTCATCATAGTTTGCTATATCATACATATCTTTAATACCTAGTTCTTTTAATCTATTATATGTTCCAGTACTTATCATCCAAAATTCTGTTAGGGGCGTATAATGCCATAAGTACTTTTTATACAAATCTTCATTTAAGAATGCTACATGATCCTTATTGTGCTTTGCCATAATATCTAAGGCTATTTTAGTTAAATAAAGATTTGTTCCTATACCTGCTCTACTAGATATTTTTGTTTCTTTGTATATTTCATCCATAATTTCTTTTGCTAGTTCCTTAGGAGTTTTTTTATATAGCTTTAAATATGATGTTATATCTAAAAATGCTTCATCTATAGAATACTGATGAATATCTTCTTTTGATACATACTTTAAAAATATATTATGTATTCTTGCTGAATATCTCATATATAGAAGCATTCTTGGCTTTGCAATAACTGGCTTAATTGTTTCTGGTATTTCTTTATATCTACATCTATTTTTTATACCTCGTTCTTTCATTAATGGTGATATTGCTAAGCAAATAGTATTTTTAGATCTTGCTACATCTGCTACTATT
>OMQW01000063.1 GCA_900313345.1 uncultured Eubacteriales bacterium | reverse complement strand
TATATATTTCAACTCTATCTTCGTAAGTTAATTTTGACATATAAAAACCTCGTTTCTATGTCCAAGAAACGGGGTTCATATCAAAATCCTAACTTTTTATTTTCTTTTAATAACTTCAAGTCCACCCATATAAGGTTGTAAAGCTTTAGGAACTAAAATAGAGCCATCTTCTTGATAATTATTTTCTATAACAGCAATTAAACCACGAGGAGTAGCTACTACAGTATTATTTAAAGTATCAACAAAATATGTACCATTTTTTCCCTTGGTTCTAATACCAAGTCTTCTAGCTTGTGCATCACCAAGTGTTGAACAAGATCCAACTTCGAAATATTTTTGTTGTCTTGGACTCCATGCTTCAACATCACATGATTTAACTTTTAAATCAGCAAGATCGCCAGAGCAACACTCTAAAGTTCTAACAGGAACATCTAAGCTTCTAAAGAAATCAACTGTATAACTCCACATTTTATTATACCAATCCATTCTTTCTTCAGGTTTACATAAAACTATCATTTCTTGTTTCTCAAATTGATGAACTCTATATAACCCTCTTTCTTCAAGTCCATGACTTCCTCCTTCTTTTCTAAAGCAAGGTGAATAACTTGTCATAGTAATAGGAAGCTCTTCTTCTTTGACAATTTGACCTTTGAATTTACCAATCATAGAATGTTCAGAAGTACCAATTAAATATAGATCTTCACCTTCTATTTTATACATCATTTCATTCATTTCAGGAAAAGACATAACGCCCTTAACAACATCACCATGAATCATAAATGGAGGTATTGCATAAGTAAATCCTTTATTAATCATAAAATCTCTAGCATAGGCAAGCATAGCTTCATGAAGTCTAGCAATATCACCCAATAAATAATAAAATCCTTCACCACTAGTTCTACCAGCAGATTCTTTATCCATTCCATTTAAGTTTAATATAATATCAGCATGATATGGTATTTCATAAGAAGGAACAATGGGTTCACCATATTTTTGAATTTCAACATTAAAATTATCATCTTTACCAATAGGAACAGAAGGATCAATAATATTTGGAATAGTTAACATTATTTCATAAATACGATTATTTAACTCTTCTTCTTCAGCTTCCAACTTACTAATTTTTTCAGAATAATCAGAAATTTCAGCTTTTATCTTTTCAGCTTCATCTTTCTTTCCTTCTCTCATTAAAGAACCGATTTCTTCACTCTTTTTATTTTTTTCATTACGCAAATTATCACCAAGGACTTTAATAGAACGAACTTTTTCATCTAATTCCTTAACTTCATCTACTAATACTAATTTTTCATCTTGAAATTTCTTTTTAATATTTTCTTTTACTATTTCAGGATTTTCTCTAATTAATTTTATATCTATCATATTTCTCTCCTCATCTTTTCTATTTCAACTTCTTGAAATCTATATTTTTGTTTAGTATGTGGATACTTCTTCTTATCTACTTCCGAAAGAAAATCATCTATCTTTCTAACATATAAGTTACATGATCCATAAAGTTGTCTATATAAAACCATTTCTTCCCCACTCTCACTATCAAAACAAGTATCGATAGCAAGATATAAATTTCCCTTAAAATGTTTATAAATACTATTTTTTTTAAATTCTCTCATAACTCCTCCAAAAAATAAAAAAGGATAATACCTAAGGAGTGCAAAATGCACGGTACCATCCTTTATTAGCTTAATTAGATAACGGTTACCCGGGAATAAATCCATCTCCAAAACCAGAATAAAATAAATATCTTTAACTATTTACACCAAACATAGTCTCTCTAAAAAAGATTAATTTATTTAATAATTTCATCAACAACTTTCTTTAATTATATGATTAAATTTATTATTTTACAAGTATATTTTAATATTTTTAATCATAAATTAAAATGAAAGGAAAGTGAAATAATGGAAACATTAAAAGTTTCATCAAAATCTAAGCCAACAAGTATAGCAGGTGCATTAGCAAATATAATAAGAAAAGAAAACAGTGTAGAAATGAATGCTGTTGGTGCAGGAGCATTAAATCAAGGAATAAAAGGAATAGCAATAGCAAGAGGATTTTTAGCACCAAGTGGTGTAGATTTAGTTTGCATACCCTCTTTTCAAGATATTAAAATAGAAAATGAAAATAAAACAGCAATAAAATTAATAATTAAAAAAGTATAAAAAAAATAAGCCTAGGCTTATTTTAATTATGCATTAATATTTGCATTATATGTATTTACTGGTTCAGAAACTGAAGCTTGACTATTTGCAGTATATGATGGAATACTATCAATACTAGTTAATCCATTATTAGTTATATCACTAATTGGAACAGATTGAGTATTCTCAAGAGGATTAGCGCCGCCATAAATTTCATGATGCTCTTCTTCCTTTATTTCTGGAACAACAGGTGTTGCACCACCATAAATTTGAGTTTCAGGAACACTTGCTACAGCATCAATTGAAATTGAAGGAGCTTCAACATCTTGCATTTCAGGAACTACTTGTTCTACTGAAGGTGCAACCATTGTTGGCATTTCAGGCATTGCAGTTACTTCAGGTATTACTGGAGTTTCAACTTGAACATTAACTTCAGGCATTACAGGCATTTTTGGCATTGTAGATACTTCAGGCATAACTGGTGTTTCAGTAACACTAGGCATTTCTGACATAGTAGTTTCTACTGGAGCAGTTTCAGCAACTACTGGAGATTCAGCTACAGAACTAACTTCTACTACTGGTTCAACAGTAGGTGTAGATAATGTATTACCACTATATACAGAAACCATATCTTCAGGACTAACTTCCATCCCAGGAATACTAGCATTGAAATCTGTTACTGGAGGAACAGCATTTAAATCAGCAGCTCTAGCAGCTTCTTCCATAGATCCAACTTCAGGAACAGCAACATTACTATTTACATTTTGAGCACTTACTACATTTGTAGAATAAACAGATGGAGCAGGAACATCAACTGCTTGAACAGCAGGAATATTACTATTATCTACTACATTAACAGGAGTATTTACTTCACCTTTAGCTCTCTTTTTATCATTAATACTAGTTACAATAAACATAATTAATGCAACAACTAGTAATAAAACTCCAACTGTAATTAATATACCAGGTACAGTTGTAAACCAACTCATTGAAAACATAAAATCATTCTCCCTTTATTTTATTCTAGTATCATAATAACAAAAAAAATAAATTAATGCAACAAGATTGCGTTAATTTATTTAAAATCATTAAAGTATTTTATATTAGGTAAAGGACATTTAAAAATCATTTCTTTTTTTGTTATAGGATGAATAAAAGATAAACTATAAGCACATAAAGCAAGTTGTGTTTTATCTTGTATACCATATCTTTGGTCACCACATAAATAATGTCCACGAGAAGCAAATTGAACTCTTATTTGATGATGTCTACCCGTCTTTAAATCAATAGACACAAGAGTTTCATTCTTTTCGTAATTTCTAGAAACAACTTTATAATTTAAAATACTTTCTTTGCCTTTATCTTTTGTAGTAACAATAGTATTGTAATTAGAATCTTTATATAAATAATTCTTAAAAGTACCACTATCTTCCTTAATTATTCCATTAACTACAGCCATATAAGTTTTTTTTAAAGTTTTATTTCTAACTTCTTCAGAAAGTCTACTAGCACTTTTACTATTTCTAGCAAAAACCATTACTCCTGAAACAGGTCTATCTAATCTATGAACAAGTCCAATATAAACATTTCCGGGTTTATTATATTTTATTTTAATATATTCCTTAACCATATCTAACATAGACTTATCATTAGTATTATCACCTTGACTAAGTACATTATAAGGTTTAACTACAACAATTACACTATTATCTTCATATAAAACGTTAATCATTAGATTCCCATCTTCCATAAATACCACAAGGAAGTACTAAATTACAAGAACTAAGTGGTATACCAATTTCTGATGAAGAACATACCCCATCATAATTTTTAAACTTAAGTCTTAATATATTTTCAAGTACAGTTGGACTAATTCCAGTAGTATAAGAATTTATTTGAAAAAATAAAGGCTTATCAGAAAGTATTTTCATACATAAATTAATAAGTTCTAGTATATCTTTAGAAAAATTCCAAACTTCACCATTAGATCCCCTTCCATAACTAGGTGGATCCATAATAATAGCATCATATTTATGACCTCTTCTAATTTCTCTTTTAACAAACTTAATACAATCATCTACTAAATATCTAATAGGTCTATCACTAAGTCCTGAACTATTAGCATTTTCTTTAGCCCAATCAGTCATACCACGAGATGCATCTACATGAACAACACTAGCTCCTGCTTTAGAGCAAACAACAGTAGCACCACCAGTATAAGCAAATAAATTAAGAACACTTATTTCTCTATCTGCATTTTTTATCTTATGTGACATAAATTCCCAATTGACAGCTTGTTCAGGAAATAATCCAGTATGTTTAAATCCCATTTGCTTTATATTAAATGTTAAATCCTTATAATTAATACTCCAAGATTCAGGCACTTTCTTTAAATTTTCCCAATGACCTCCACCAGTATTACTTCTATGATATATAGCATCAATCTTACCATTATATTTTATAGATAAATCACCATTATCCCATAATGCTTCAGGATCAGGTCTTAACAAATAATATTTACCCCATCTTTCATACTTCATACCTAGGGAAGCATCAATTAATTCATAGTCATTAAAATCTTTTATAGTTTGCATAAAATCACCTGGAATAATTATACCTTATTTTAAATTAAAAGTCGATTTTATTTGACTATTTCTTAGTTTTATGTTAAATTAATTTAGCGGATGTAATTGATATCAAAAGGAGGAAGAAAAATATGGCAATTAATGCTACTAGTAGAAAACCTTTAAAAGGAAATGATCGTTCTCATGCTTTAAACACTCACAAAAGAGCTAGAAAATTAAACTTACAAGTACATACATTAGAAGATGGTACAAAAGTAAGATTAACAGCAAGAGAAAAAAGGACATTAAGAAAAGAAGAAAAGAACGCATAAGCATTCTTTTTTTTATAAAAAAAGATTAGTTACATAAGTTACCAATCTTTTCTAAATCACTCTTAATCATAGACATATTATAATCTTTAGTAAATACTTTAGTCTGACTAAAATTATTAATTTCATTATTATAAGTAGTATAATCAAATAAATTATAATTATTAATAGTTTGATTAATTAATAAACTATTACCACTTACATAAAAGTTGTAAGAAGTTGAAGGACTATCAACATAAATAGTTTTATAATAATCTATAATATAATTAATAGTATTAATATCATTACTAGGACTAGTAACTCTAATCTTAGTATTAGATTTACTTAATTTATTATTACTATCAAAAGTATAATTAGAAACAGTATATACTTTTACATTTAATTGATTATTATCAATATTAGAAACACACGAAAGTGTGTTTTTTACTTTGCTAGTATAAGCAACTACTGTATCATTACTAACAAAATATTTATTTGCAAATGGAAAACAAATTCCAAGAATAATTAAAAGAAAGCCAAAGAAAAAACATTTTTTAGATATTTTTTTATGAGTATCGTTTTCTTCTCTACTCTCTGCTTCTCTAATTTCATTTATATTAATAACATGAGTTTTTATAAGTTCTTCTTCACGTATCTTCTTCTTACTCATACCAAATCACCTTATCTTTATTAACTTCATTATAATAAAGATGTCAAAAAAAAACAACAAAAATGTTGTTTTTTTATTATTTTCTTCTAGAATCAGCCTTTTTTCTCTCTTCTGTATTAAGAATTCTCTTACGAAGTCTAATAAAGTTAGGAGTAACTTCAACAAGTTCATCAGAATTAATATAATCAAGAGCATATTCAAGAGAAATAGGTCTAGGTCTCTTAAGAACAACAGTATGATCAGATCCAGAAGCACGTACGTTAGTAAGATTTTTGCCTTTTACTACATTAACTGCTAAATCATTATCTTTATTACATTCACCAATAATCATACCTTCATAAACTTCAGTAGCTGGTTCAATAAACATAATACCACGATCTTCTAAATTACCAATTGAATAAGAAGTAGCAGTGCCATCTTCAGCAGAAACTAAAACTCCTAGTTTTCTTTCTCCTAAATCAACACTTGCCATTGGTTTATATTCTTTAAATGTATGTGCCATAATGCCATAACCTTTAGATAAAGTCATAAATACAGTACTAAATCCAATTAAACCACGAGAAGGAACTGTATAAATTAAACGAGTTTGACCATTTAAGTTACTCATGTTATCCATGATAGCACCACGATGTCCAAGTTCTTCAATAACTGAACCTACTGCATCATCTGGTACATCTATTTGTAACTCTTCATATGGTTCACATTTAACTCCATCCATTTCCTTAATAATAACTTGTGGCTTAGAAACTTCAAGTTCAAAACCTTCACGACGCATATTTTCAATTAAAATACCTAAGTGAAGTTCACCACGACCAGAAACTAAGAATGATTCATTAGTATAAGGTTCAACCTTTAAACTAACATCTTTTTGTGTTTCTTTATTAAGTCTTTCTTCAATCTTACGAGCGGTAACAATTTTACCATCCCTACCAACAAATGGAGATGAATTTGTTCCAAATGTCATTTGAAGAGTTGGTTCATCAATATGTAATTTTGGAAGAGCATTTTCTTTTCCAACTTCACATAAAGTTTCACCAACGGAAATATCAGCAAGACCAGCAACAGCAATAATATCTCCTGCTTCAGCTTCTTCTATTTCAATTCTGTTATACCCATAATAACCAAATAATTTTTGTACTCTAAATTGTTTAATAGAGCCATCAAGTCTACAACAACTAACCATTTGACCAACTTTAATGGTACCATTTTGTACTCTACCGATACCAATTCTACCAACAAATTCATTATAGTCTAATAATGCTGGTTGGAATTGTAATGGTTCTTCTGAAGAACCATTAGGTTCAGGTATTTCATCAATAATTAAATCAAGTAATTCGTGGAATCCAGGAGTTTGTGTAGATAAATCATCACTTAAAGAACAAGTTCCATTAAGTGCACTAGCATAAACTGTAGAGAAATCTAAAGCTTCATCATCAGCTCCAAGTTCAATGAATAAATCTAAAACTTCATCTAAAACTTGTTTACATCTAGCAGCAGGCTTATCAACCTTATTAATAACAACAATTGGTTTTACTTTTGCTTCAAAAGCTTTCTTTAAAACGAATCTTGTTTGAGGCATTGGACCTTCATAAGCATCAACAACTAAAACAACTCCATCAACCATATTCATAATACGTTCTACTTCACCACCAAAGTCAGCATGACCTGGAGTATCAAGAATATTAATACGATATCCGTTATAATCTAAAGCAGTAGTTTTAGCTAAAATTGTGATTCCTCTTTCTCTTTCAATAGCATTAGAATCCATTGATACATTACTCACATCTTCATTATCTCTAAACATACCTGATGTTTTTAATATTTCATCAACAAGTGTAGTTTTACCATGGTCAACATGGGCAATAATTGCAATATTTCTTTTTTTCATATTTACACCTCACACATAAACTATTAAATTATAACATACTAAATAAAAAAACACCACAATTTTTTCAAAAAATATTGACAATCATAAAATATTTGATATACTTGTATATGTCAGTTGCAATGCGGATGTAGTTTAATGGTAGAATAAGAGCCCTCCAAGCTCCTGACGTGGGTCCGATTCCCAT
>OMQW01000066.1 GCA_900313345.1 uncultured Eubacteriales bacterium | reverse complement strand
TTTCTTATTCTTCATATAATCTCCTACCTTACTTGCTTATTTTACATTCTAAGTATACTTAATATTTTAAAAAAAGTAAATAAAAAAGAGTGCACTTTACACCCTTACATCATACCTAAAAATCTTATAAAATCAGCACTTGTTATTTTAGTAAAATATATTAAAGTAAATGCTATTAATAAGAAAGGTCCAAAAGGTATCATATGTTCTTTATTTTTAACTAATATAAAAATTGCAACAGGAAGAGCTATTAAACTGCCTAAGAATATCGCAAATACTCCAAGAAGTGGTTCAAGTACTAAACCAAATACAAATAATAGTTTAACATCTCCTCCGCCTAAGGCTTCTTTCTTAAATATTTTAGATCCCATAAAAGATATAAAATACATAAGTAAAAATAAAAATAAAGCTCCAACAATTCTTTTACATGTATCATTAAATCCTAAATAAATAAAATCAAGAATTATAAAATAAAAACTAAAGAATAATAACACTTCATCATCTATTATAAAATAAAGTAAATCACTAACTATTACAATATCTAAAAGTGATACTATTCCAAGAGCATACAATAACTCTATACTAAAACCAAAACTATAATAACTTATTGCAAATAAAATAGATGTAGATAACTCTGAAAAAAATACAATTTTAGGTATTTCTTTCTTACAATAATGACACTTACCTCTATATAATAAATAAGAAATAATTGGAATCATATCATAAAACTTAAGTTCATGTTTACATGAATCACAATGACTTCTACTAGTTGTAAAATTTTCTTTTTTAGGAAGTCTTTCACCTAATACCCCATAAAAGGATCCTAAAACACTACCTATTATAAAAAAGAAAAAAAGGGTAATAAGATTATCCATATTACACCCTCCTTATCTAATTTGATTATAAATATCAAACATTGGTGTAACTATTGATAGTAAGATAACTCCAACTATAACAGCTACTATAATAATCATAACTGGTTCAAGCATACTCTTAAATGAATCAACCATAGATTTATGAAGTTCTTTATAATGGTCTGATACTTTCTCCATCATAAGACCAAGTTGTCCAGTACTTTCACCTGTAACAATCATATGATAAGCATCATTTGGAAATGCCCATTCATTTTTAAATGAATCTGAAATACCATTACCACGAGCTAAGTTAGAAAGAGTTTTATTAATTATTCTCTTATATATTTCATTATTAGTAATATTTCCAAGTATTTGCATACTATCAGTAATAAATACACCATGATTTAATAAAGATGCAAAAGTTTTAGTAAAATTATATATTTCATTATAAATAATTAACTTACCTGCTCCAGGTAATTTCATAGCAATAGTTTGGAAGAATAATCTAAAAGATGCAAAATTCTTATAACATACTATATAAGCTGTGATAAATAATACTATTATTAATATAATAAATGGATAATTTTTAATAAAGAAATTACTCATATTAATAACTGCTTTAGTAATATCAGGAAGATCTGCTCCATTAGCTTGATATAAAGTAACAAACTCAGGAACAAGTACTAAAAGCATAAATGAAAGTACTCCAATAGCTAATAATAAAACAAATACTGGATATACCATAGCACTTCTCATAGCTTTCTTAGTTTGCGTAATATCTTCATAATAATCAGCCATATCATCAAGTACAGTAGTTAAATCACCTGTCATTTCAGCAGACTTAATCATATTTATTAATAACTTAGGAAAAGCATCTCCTTGATGAATCATAGCAGTACTTAAATTATCACCTTTAAGTAAATCATAAACAAGTCTATCATAAGCATTTCTATTAGCAGTTTTCTTAGATTGTTTAGCAAGTATTTCAACACCTTCTACTAAAGGAATACCAGCTTTTAAATAAGTAGATAATTGAGTTAAATCAAAAGCTAAATCACTAATACTAATTCTTCTATCAAATATTAATTCAACATCATAACTCTTCTTAGGTTCAACATGAATACTAGTATAACCAGCATGTTCTAAGAAATGAACACAATCATCAACACTTTCAGCATTAAAATAACCATTCTTCTTTTTACCAGAATCATCTACAGCACTATATTTAAAAGGAAACATTTTAGCTTGATAAGATAAATAAGCATCTTTAGAATCATCAACTATATTAATACCATTCAAATCATCTTTTTCTTTAGTACCAAATATCTTTTCAAATATACTCTTTTTCTTTTGAAATTTACCATATCTTCTAATAATAATAGCTAAATGTCTAGGAATATCATTTTTAAGTTCTCCTAAATTTATTTCATCTATAATATCTCTAGGTATAATATTACCAAGTTTTTGCATAGCAACGGATAAAGAATCACCTTTATATACAAAGTAAGCAACCCTTTCATATATATCACTATTCTTATCACCTCTATGTACCATATCAATTACACTTTGTAACATAGGTTTAGAAGCCTTTAAACTATCAAATAAAACAGATAAATCAAGAGCAACCTCTGATAATTCTAATTGTGTATTAAAATTAGGTTTATCCTCGCCTGGTTTAAGTGGAGTAATAGATAAATTCTTATAACCTAAAGTATCTAAGAACAATTGACATTCTTCTTTACTAGTAGCTAAGAAATAACTATCTACTCCTCTATCATCATAACTAATACCATTGTATTTAAATATATATAAGACATTATTTTGATTCATAATAAACACATCCCTTTATTCTATATAAAATTATAACAAATAAATTTATACTTTTAAAGATAAACTTTTATATTTTTTTACATATAATACGTTAGAGGTGTAAATATGTATAATAATCCATTTATATATAATCCTGGAGTAATGTCTAAAGGGCTATTTGGTTCTTTAAAAAATATAGGATTAGGAACTATCTTATCTAATACTCAAAAAACTTTAGGTATTATAAATCAAGCTATTCCAATAGTTTATCAAGTAAAACCAATAATTAATAATATAGGAACTATCTTTAAAATAGCTGGTGCTATGAATAAACCTGAAGAAGTAAATGAAATAGAACCTAAAAAAAATATAGAAGATGGAAAGCCCATATTCTATATTTAATTTTTATCTCCATAATAATTTTTAATAAAATTTTCTCTATACTCTAATATATTATCATTCTTAATAGCTTCTCTTAAATCTTCAGTAAGTCTAATTAAAAATCTAATATTATGTATAGAAAGTAATCTTTGTCCAAATGTTTCATCACTTCTAATTAAATGATTAGCATATGCTTTTGTATAATGTTTACAAAAATAGCAATCACAATCTTCTTCTAGAGGAGTAAAATCTTCTTTATATTTAGCATTTCTAATATTTATTTTACCATGCATTGTAAGAGCATGTCCATGTCTTGCAAGTCTAGTTGGTGAAACACAATCAAATATATCAACGCCACGAATAACATTTTCAATAATGTCTATAGGATCTCCTACCCCCATTAGATAACGAACTTTATCTTCTGGTAAATATTTACAAGAATATTCAACTTGCTGATATTGCATATCTTTAGGTTCTCCAACTGCAGTTCCACCTATTGAATAACCATCAAAGTCCATCTTAACAAGTTCTTCTACGCAGTGTTTTCTAAGATCTTCAAACTCAGCCCCTTGGACAATACCAAATAAAGATTGACGAGGATTATTAAAAGCATTCTTTCCTCTTTTAGCCCATCTTAATGTTCTTTCAACACTTTGTTCTACATACTTTCTAGTATGAGGAAAACCAATACATTCATCAAAACTCATAGCAATATCACTATCAAGTTTATTTTGAATCATAATAGACTTTTCAGGAGTAAGAAGCATCCTATCCCCATT
>OMQW01000067.1 GCA_900313345.1 uncultured Eubacteriales bacterium | reverse complement strand
TTTAAGTGTTAGGAAGTGATTCTTATGAATGAAAATAAAACTAATATAAACTGGTTTCCAGGACATGTTGCTAAAGCTAGAAGAGAGATAAAGGAAAAGATGAAGTTTATAGATGTTGTCTATGAAGTAATTGATTCTAGGATGCCTATTTCTTCTAAGGTGGCTGATATTAATGATATTATTAAAGATAAAAAGAGAATATTAATTGCTACTAAATATGATATGTGTGATAAAAAAGAAACTGATAAATTATTAGATACTTATAAGGAAAAAGGATATTATATTTATAAGTGTGATTTATTACATGATAATATGAAGGGTTTATTAACTCTAACTAATGATATTATGACTGATTCTTATAAAAAAATGGAAGATAAAGGATTAAAAGCTAGAACACCTAGAGTTTTAGTTATTGGTGTTCCTAACTGTGGCAAGAGTACATTAATTAATAGACTTGCTGGTTCAAAGAAAGCTCCTGTTGGTAATAAACCTGGATTTACTAAAACATTATCTTGGATTAGACTTAGTAATATAGAACTTCTTGATACTCCTGGTATATTATGGCCTAAGTTTGAAGATCAAGAGCAAGCTAAAAAGTTAGTTGCACTTTCTAGTATTAAAAATGAAATAGTTGATCCTTTCTTAATTAGTAATTATATATTAAATACTATTTATAAACTTTATCCTGATTATTTAAATAAGAGATATGGAATTACTTCTTTAAGTGAAGATTTACTTAGTGAATATGAAATTATTGGCAAAAGACGTGGAGCATTAATATCTAAGGGTGAAGTTGATTATTTAAAAGTTAGTAATATTATTACTCGTGATTTACAAGATGGATTACTTGGACCTGTAACTTTAGATAGGATAGAAAATGAATAAAGAAGAAATAATTAATAAACTTAATAATTTAAATATTAATAAAGATAGTTATATAGTTAATTTAGAAGCTTCATTAGTATTACAAGGAGTTATTCCTAAATGTAACAATATATTTTTATCTTTAGATAATAATACTTATGATAAATTAGATTATCAATCTGATTTATTTAATAAATATAAAGATGAATTTATATTTTCTACTAATTATAATAATATTAAGCATATTTCATATAATGATTATAAAGTAGGGGATCTTTCTAGTATTTTAGATATATTGGAAAGTATTAATTCTAAAGAATATAAAGATACTATTAAGAAACTTGATTTATATTTATGCTTAAAAGATAATTATAGATATGAAAGAAAATTAAGAAAAAATAATATTAATTTTATTGCTGGTGTTGATGAGGTAGGACGTGGACCTTTAGTTGGACCTGTTGTTGCTGCTTGTTGTGTTTTACCAGAAAAATTTAATTTAGATGGGTTAACAGACTCTAAGAAGTTAAGTGAAAAGAAAAGAAATTATTTTTATGAAGAAATAAAAAAACAAGCTTTAGGTTATGGAATTGGTATTATTTCTCCTAAAGTTATTGATGAAATTAATATTTATGAAGCTACTAAACTTGCTATGAAGGAAGCTATAAATAATTGTCTTAAAATGTGTAATATAGAACATGTTTTAATTGATGCTATGCCTCTTTGTTTAGATATTCCTACTACTTCTATTATTAAGGGTGATATTAAAAGTATTACTATTAGTGCTGCATCAGTTCTTGCTAAAGTGACTCGTGATAATATGATGTATGAGATTGATAAACTTCATCCAGAATATAACTTTAAGAGTAATAAGGGTTATCCTACAAAAGAGCATATGGAAGCTATTAGTAAATATGGGATTCTTGATGAACACAGAAGAAGTTATTCTCCTGTTAGCAATTATTTAAATAAAAAATAATTTTGTTTCTTATAATATAATTAGTTAGTAATTTATTTATTGACAAATATAATATAATGGTATAAAAATATAAGGAAAAGGTGATTTTATGGAGAAAAAACTAGTAATTGTGGAAAGTCCTAGTAAGAGTCATACTATAGAAAAATACTTAGGTAGTGAGTATAAAGTGGTAGCTAGTAAGGGTCATATTAGAGATTTATCTACTAGTGGTAAATTTGGACTTGGGGTAGATGTTGATAATGGTTTTCTTCCTAATTATGAAAATGTTAAGGGAAAAACTAAACTTATAAAAGAATTGAAAGATGATGTTAAGAATGCATCATTTGTATATCTTGCAACCGATCCTGACCGTGAAGGGGAAGCTATTAGTTGGCATTTAAAGAATGTTCTTGGTATTAAAGATGATAAGTATTCTAGAGTTTTATTTCATGAAATTACTAAGAATAAGGTTATAGAAGCTATTAATAATCCTACAGTGATTGATGAAGATTTAGTAAGAAGTCAAGAAACTAGAAGAATACTAGATAGAATAATTGGTTTTAGACTTAGTAAATTACTTCAAAGTAAAGTTGGAGCTAAGAGTGCTGGAAGAGTTCAAAGCGTTGCTTTAAAACTTATTGTTGATCGTGAAAGAGAAATAGATGCTTTTAAAGAAGAAGAGTACTGGACTATTTCTTCAGAATTTAGTAATCCAGAGTTTAAGAGTAATTTATTTAAATATAATGATAAAGAAGTAGAACTTCATAATGATGATGATGCTAGTAAAGTTGTTAATTCATTAGGTGACACATTTACTGTAGAAAGTATTGAAAAGAAAAAGGGTATTAGACTTTCTAAACCTCCTTTTACTACAAGTACTTTACAACAAGAAGCTTCTACTAAATTAAATTTTCCTGCTAAAAAAACTATGAGTATAGCACAAAAATTATATGAGGGTATTGATATAGGTAATGAAACTGCTGGTTTAATTACTTATATGAGAACTGATTCTATTAGATTAAGCGATGAGTTTATAGCTAGTACTTATAAATACATTGATAGTAAGTATGGTAAAGAATATGTTGGATTTGTTAAGAAATCTAAGAAAAATGAAAATGTACAGGACGCACATGAAGCTATTAGACCTACTAGTATATTAAGAGAGCCTGATAGTATAAAAAAATATTTATCAAATGATGAATATAAACTTTATAATTTAATTTATTTAAGAGCACTTGCTTCACTTATGAACAGTGCAAGTTTAGATAAAACTACTATAATACTTGATAATAATAATTATAAATTTAAGAGTACTGGTAGTGTAATTACTTTTGATGGTTATTTAAAGGTTTATTCTAAATTTGAAGAAGCGGATGATTCTATTCTTCCTAATTTAAGTAATGGTGATACTTTAAAAGAATTTAATATTTTAAAAGATCAACATTTTACTAAGCCACCTGCTAGATATTCTGAAGCTAAACTTATTAAAGAAATGGAAGAACTTGGTATTGGTAGACCTTCTACTTATGCTAAAACTATTGATACTATAAAAGAACGTAATTATGTTGAAATGGTTGATAAGAAATTTAAGCCTACAGAAATAGGTATTACTACTACAGATAAATTACAAGAATATTTTAGTGATTTAATTAATGTTAAATATACTGCTAAAATGGAAGATGATTTAGATTCTAT
>OMQW01000075.1 GCA_900313345.1 uncultured Eubacteriales bacterium | reverse complement strand
TATAAAAAGGGTTTTATCTGGTTTAAATATCAAAACTACTAGACTTGCAAGTGGTGTACCTATGGGTGCTGATATGGAATATATTGATTCACTTACTTTAGAAAGAGCATTAAGTGATAGAAAAGAAATAGAATAAATTTTATTAATTTACATAATATTTTTTAGGTGATTATATGAAAAATATTATGTATTTTTTAAGAAGAATATTTATTGGTGGATTTTTACTTTATGGATATAATTTGATTGCTTATAAGTTTAATTTGATTATTCCAATAAATATTTTTTCCATTTTAATTGTTGCTTTACTTGGTGCACCTGGTTTATTTGCACTAGTTCTTTTTAAAGTTAGTATATTTTGAGGAGGTTATATTATGAGTTACGATGATTTTTTTGAAATTATAAATAAAGAAAAAGATAATAATCATCTTTCTCATGCTTTCTTAATTGAAACTAATGATATTAATGATATTTCTTCTTTTATTAATAAATTTATTAAGATTTTGTTATATAAAGATGATTCTAATTATAATATTAAAATTGATGAATTAGTTGATAATAATAGTTATCCTGATTTAAAATATATTGAACCTAATGGAGCATTTATTAAAAAAGAACAAATTATAGATGTTATTAGTGATTTTTCTAATTCTTCATACTATGATAATAAACAAATTTATGTTATTAATGATGCTAGTAAGCTAAATGGTAGTTCTGGTAATACTTTACTTAAATTTTTAGAGGAGCCTCATGATGGTGTTATTGCTATTCTTTTATGTAAAAATAGATATAGTGTTTTAAATACTTTGGTTTCTAGATGTCAGGTTTATTCTGTAAATGATTCTTCTTTATTTAATTTAAGTGATGATGAAATTCTTATCTTTCAATCTTTATTTTCTAAAAATAAAGGTTTTTTGGCGTATAATAGTATTATAAAAGATTTACCTGATAAAATTTCTTTTATTAATTTTTTAAATAAATGCGAAAAATATATTTTTAGTATTATCAATCATTCTAATAACAATTCTTTAATAAATAAAGATAATTCTTTTAAATATATTTTATTAATTGAAAAGTATTTATCTAATAGTTTATATAATGTTAATTATAAGTTGTTTCTTGATAATTTCTTAGTTGATATAGAAGAGGTGATCTAATGTTTTACGAAGTGTTTCTTGATAATTTAGATGAAAAGGTTTTAATGCATTCTGATATTAATTTGGATATTGGTAGTCATATTATTCTTAATAATAGAAATTTTTATAGTGGGGTTGTATTAAAGAGTTTAAAAAAATGTGATACTACTTTTAAATTTGTAAGAGTAGTTACTGATAATGATATCAATACTATTAATAATAATAAATTACTTGCTGATAACTGTTTAAAGGAAGTCAAAAATCTTAAAGAGATTAGTAAACTTGATATGAGTATTGTAGATTCTTTCTATACTTTTGATAAAAAACAATTATTTTTCTTATTTGTTTCTGACTCTAGAGTTGATTTTAGGGATCTTGCTAAAAAACTTGCAGATAAATATAAAACTCGTATTGAATTAAGACAAATTGGTGTTAGAGATAAAGCTAAAAGAATTGGTGGTATTGGGCCTTGTGGTTTATTTTTATGCTGCAATTCGTTTTTAACTGATTTTAATAGTGTTTCTATTAATATGGCTAAAAATCAAGATCTTGCTCTTAATCCTACAAAGATTAATGGTTCTTGTGGTAGACTTTTATGTTGCCTTAATTATGAGAATGATACTTATTCTAAATTAAAAGCTTTAGCTCCTATAATTGGTTCTAAATTTAGGACAGAGAAAGGTATGGGTAAAGTTATTAATGTAAATGTTTTTAAAAAAACATGTGATGTTTCTTTAGAAGATAAAACTATAATTACTTGTCCTTATAAAGAAGATGAAAGTATTAAATAATATATTAGGTTATGATTTAAAAATTTATCAAGATAATGATTATTTTTGTTTTTCTATTGATAGTGTAATACTGGCTAATTTATGTAATATTAATTTACGTACTAAAAATATTTGTGAACTTGGTACTGGTAATGGAGTTGTTCCTTTAATTCTTACTAGAAGAACTAATGCTTTAATAGATGGTGTTGAAATTCAAAAAGATTTATGTTTATTAGCTAATGAAAGTATTTTACTTAATAATAAAGAAAAACAAATTAATATTATTAATCAAGATATGAGAGATTTTTCTAAAACTAATTTGAATAAATATGATTTGGTTTTATGTAATCCTCCTTATTTTAAAATAGATCCTAATAGTACTAAAAATAATGATAATCATAAGAGTATTGCTAGACATGAAATTGATCTTACTTTAGATGATTGTTTTAAGACAGCTTCTTTAATATTAAAAGAAGGTAAAAGATTTGTTACTGTTAATAGATGTGATAGATTAATTGATGTAATAGATACTATGAAAAAATATAAATTAGAACCAAAATATTTAAGATTTATTTACGATAATTTAAATACTTTCCCTAACTTATTTATTATTGAAGGTATTTTAAATGGTAGTAGTGGTTTAATTGTTGATAAGCCTTTTGTTATGTATGATTTAAATCATTTAGAAACAGAAGAATATAAATTAATGGTAGGTGATAATAATGCAAAATAGTTATGACAATAGTCCTTCTTTATATTTAGTACCAACTCCTATTGGTAATAGTGGTGATATGACTTTAAGAGCTATTGAAGTTTTAAAGATGGTTGACTTTATTTTATGTGAAGATACTAGAACTAGTTCTGTTATTCTTAAAAAATATGATATATCTAAAAAATTAATTAGTTGTCATGAATTTAACGAAGATAAAATAAAAGAAAAAGTCCTTTCTTTATTAAAGAATGGTAATAATTTAGCTTTAATTACTGATCAAGGTAGTCCTGTCATTAATGATCCAGGATATATTGTTAGTAAATTTGTAATTGAGAATAATTATAATGTTATTGGACTTCCTGGTGCTACGGCTTTTGTTCCTGCTTTAATGATGTCTGGTCTTAATCCTAATAGATTTTTATATTATGGATTTTTAAATGTTCATCAGAATAAAAGAAATAATGAATTAAAATCTCTTAAAGATTTACCTTATACTTTGATATTTTACGAAGCACCTCATAGACTTTTAGATATGCTTAATAGTTTATTAGATGTTTTTGGTGATAGAGAAATTGCTATTTGTAGAGAGATATCTAAGGTATATGAAGAGGTTATAAGAGGTAAAATATCTACATGTCTTAAAAATATTAACGTTATTAAAGGTGAGTATGTTATAATTGTTGATGGTAATTATGATAAGATTGATTATAGTTCTATGACTATTTTTGAACATGTATCTATTTATTTAGATGAAATGAAAGAGATGGATGCTATAAAGAAGGTTTCTAAAGAAAGAAATGTTCCTAAGTCAGTAGTATATAAAGAATATATGGGTATTAAGAAAGGAGAATAATTATGAAACTAATTGTTGGACTTGGTAATCCTGGTAGAGACTATGATAATACTAGACATAATGTTGGATTTATGATGATAGATAATTATTTAAATTATAAAAATTTATCTGGTTTTAAAAGTAAATTTGATGGTCTTTATTTAGATACTAATATAAATGGTGAGAAAGTTATTTTCTTAAAACCTCAAAAATATATGAATTTATCTGGAGAGGTTGTTAGAGATTTTGTTAATTTCTTTAAGATTGATATTAAAGATATTCTTGTAATTAGTGATGATTTAGATCTTAAAGTTGGTAATTTTAAGTTAAAGAGTAATGGTAGTAGTGGTGGACATAATGGTCTTAAGAATATTGAACTTCATTTAGGTACTAGAGAATATAATAGAATAAAAGTTGGAATTAATAATGATAAGACTATATCTACACCTGATTATGTTCTTGGTAAGTTTTCTAAAGATGATATTGATACGCTTAATAATATTTCTTTAGAAATTAATAATATTTTAGATGATTATTTTACTCATACTTTTGATTATCTTGTCAGTAGATATAATAGGAAGAATCGTTAATGAATATATTTGATATTATTAAATTTGATAATTTGAATAACACTGGTATTACTGGAATTACTGGTGGTTTTTTTGCGTATTATTTAGCTAGTTTAGTAAAAACTAAAAATAAAGATATTTTAGTTGTTGTTAATAGTTTATTTGATGCTAATAAACTATATAATAATGTTAGTACTTTCTATGATGATACTTATTTATTTCCAATGGATGATTTTTTAACTAGTGAAGCGATGGCTATTAGTCCTGATTTATTAAATACTAGAATGGAAACTATTAAATCTATTAGAAATACAAGTAATCCTAAGATTATTATTACTAATTTAATGGGTTACTTAAGATATCTACCTAATCCAAGTACATATGATGACTTTGTTTTAAGGTTTAAGGTTAATGATAGTATAAATCCTAAAGAATTATATAATAAACTTTATAAAATGGGTTATAAAAGTACTAGTTTAGTTACTACAACTGGTGAGGTTGGAGTACGTGGATTTGTTATTGATGTATTTCCTGTTGGATTTGATAACCCTGTTAGATTTGAGTTTTTTGGTGATGATATAGATGAAATTAAATATTTTAATCCGGAAACACAAAAATCATTTGAAAATATTAATTATATTACTATATATCCTAACTTTGAATTTTTAACTAATAAAGATTGTTCTTTAGAGGAATTTGGTAAACAAAAATATTTAATTAATTATGAGAATGTTAAATCTATTTATTCTTATTTAGATAATCCTTATATTATCTATAAAGATTACTCACAACTTACTAATTCTTTTAATGCTATAAAAGAAGAAGCTAGAATATATAGAGATGAATCTGATAACCTTTATAAAGGTAATTATATGTTTAATTTAGATGATTTACCAAAAGAAGCTATATATTATTTAGATGTCGATAATGTTAAACCTAGTTATGTTAAAGAGTTAATTAATTATAATAGCCATTCTATTGATAATTTTTATGAAAAAGAAGATTCGATAATTGCTTTTTTAAATAGAGAATCTAATAATAATAATACTTTGGTTATATGTTTAAAAGATTATCAAATTAATAATTTTAAAAAGAGATTTAATTATGATTTTAAAATTACTACTATTGATAATATTTATCCTAATAAATTAAATATTATTACTTCATTATTTGACGATGGTTTTAGCTATAAAGATGTTACTTTCATTTCTTCTAATTTATTATTTATTAATAATAATACTGTTCATAAATATAAAACAAAATTTAAATACTCTTCTAAAGTTAATGATATTAATAAACTTGAAATTGGAGATTATGTTGTTCATAGTATTTATGGTATTGGAAAATATAATGGTATGAAAACATTAGAAGTAGGAGGATCTACAAAGGATTTCTTAGAAGTCTTATATCAAGGATCTGATAAGCTTTATATACCAGCTTCTAAAATAGATAATTTATTTAAGTATTCTGGTAGGGAAGGTAGTATTCCTCATATTAATAAGCTTTCAAATAATGATTTTTTAAAGACAAAGAAGAGAATTAGTAAGAAAGTTCAAGATATGGCTGATTCTTTAATTAAGCTTTATGCTGAAAGGGAAAAACAGAAGGGTTTTAGTTTTAGTCCTGATACTGATTTACAAGAAAGTTTTGAAAAAGCCTTTCCTTATAAACTTACTAAGGATCAATCTATAGCTATTTCTGATATTAAGAAGGATATGGAAAGCACTAGACCTATGGATAGACTTTTATGTGGTGATGTAGGTTTTGGAAAGACGGAGGTTGCCTTTGTTGCTGCTTTTAAAGCGATAAGTGATTCAAAACAAGTTCTTCTTTTATGTCCTACTACTATTCTTTCTAATCAACATTATAAAAATGCTTTAAAGAGATTTAAAGATTTTCCTGTAAATATTAAATTACTTAATAGATTTACTTCTACTAAAGAATTTAATAATATTATTAAAGGATTAGAAGATGGTACTGTTGATTTCGTTATTGGTACTCATAAACTATTAAATCAAAAAATTAAACCTAAAAATCTTGGACTATTGATTATTGATGAAGAACAAAGATTTGGTGTTAAACATAAAGAAAAGATAAAGGAATATAAAACTAATGTTGATGTTTTAACTTTATCTGCAACACCTATACCTAGAACATTACAAATGTCTATGACTGGTATTAGAAGTTTATCTTTAATAGAAACTGCTCCTTCTGAAAGATATCCTGTACAAACTTATGTTACTGGATTTAATAAGCAGATTATTAGGGATGCGATATATAAAGAACTTGCTAGGGATGGACAAGTATTCTTCTTATCTAATAAAGTAGAAGATATTGAAAAGAAAGTTTTTGAAATAAAGGAATTAGTTCCTGAAGCTAGAATTAATTTTGCTCATGGTAGAATGACTAAGGAAGAGCTTGAAAATAGAATGATTTCTTTTGTTAATCACGAATTTGATGTTTTAGTTTGTACTACTATTATTGAAACTGGTATTGATATACCTAATGCTAATACTTTAATAATTTTAGATGCTGATAAATTTGGTCTTGCTCAGCTTTATCAAATTAGAGGTAGAGTTGGTCGTAGTAATAGATTTAGTTATGCTTATTTAATGTATGATAATCATAAAGAACTTAATAATATTGCTATTAAGAGACTTAATGTTATTAAAGAGTTTACTGAACTCGGTAGTGGTTTTTCTATTGCCACAAGAGATTTATCTATCCGTGGTGCTGGAGATATTTTAGGTGCTGAACAAGCTGGATTTATTGATAGTGTTGGAATAGATTTATATTTAAAGATGCTTAATGATGAAATTAATAGGAGAAATGGTGTTATTAGTGAAAGTGAAGAAGAAGTTAATACTAATAATCAACCATTCCTTAATGTTAGTTCTCATATCAAAAATAGTTATGTTAGTGACAATGATTTAAAAATTGAAATACATAGACTTATTAATAGTATTGATTCAGAAGATAGTTTTAATAATGTTATTAATGAACTTACAGATAGATTTGGTAAACCTGATATTGATACTATTAATTATATGTATGAAGAATGGTTTGAGAATGTTTCAAGACCTTATATAGAAAGAGTTAGAGAGACTAGAAACTTTATTGAGATTTTATTTAAAAGAGATATGCTTAAAAAAATTGATATGGAACAATTATTTATATCTTCATTTAAAATTTCTCCTTTGTTTAGATTTCAAAAAAGAGGAGAAAATCTAGTCATTATACTTGATACTGTTAGACTTGAAGGAAATTCAACTATTTATTTAATTAAACTTATGGAACTTATTAAATCTTACTTGACTTTAGATGTTTCATAAGATATTCTTTAATATGTTTGCTAGTGAGGATAGTTATGAATAATATAAAAGATTTTGAAGAACAACAACTTAATAATTATATATATGCAGTTTGTGATATAGTTTCTAATAATACTAATAATTTAGTTGATTCTGATATAAAGTTTCTTATTGAGAAACCACCACTTGATTCTATGGATGTTATAAAAAATAAACTTTTAGATGTTGCTAAAAAGAATAAATTATTAATTGATACAGAATTTGTTAATAAAACTCTTTCTAAATATAGAGATAGTTTAATTAAAGATTTAGATTTTATAAAAAAATATAGAATTAATGAGATTAGTAGTGATGTTAAAAATTTTAAACCTGTTAAGAATTTAGATATTATTAAAATTACTAAAAAAAGACTTAATGAAATAGATAAAAAGATTGTAACTGATAGTAAGAAAGTAATTAAAGATGATGTTTCTAAATATTTAATTAAAAATATGGATAAATTCTTTATGATTAAGGATAAAGATATTGATAGTAAATTTTTAAAAGATTTAGAAAAATTCTTTAATAAAGATTATCAAAAAAGTGTTATTGAGGGTATTGAACTTAAACTTATTGTTAAAGATACTACTTTAATTAATGGAGCTAAAGAACAAGCTGAAAGATATTTATTTACTAAAGCTAATTCAAGACTTAATGATCTTGACTAGTTTTTTTGTATATTTTTATTTTTATATTTAATACTAATAATGGTGATTATATGTCTGGTATTATTAGAAGAATTGATGGACTTGGAAGAATTGTTATACCTAGAGAGATTAGAAAAAGATTTAATATAAAAGAGGATGATTATTTAGATATATCTTGTGATTCTAATAATATAATTATTAGTAAATATGATTTATTAAAAGAAAATGAATATATTAAAATTTTAATTAATACTTTTTCTGAATATTTAAATAGTTCTATAGTATTATTTAATAGAGAAAGAATTATTTATAAGTATAATGATTTTTTAAATAATAATTTTGATTTTTATATTAATTTACTAGGTAGTTTGAAGGTTAATTATATATTTAGGAATAAGTATTATTTTATTTATAATTCTATTATTATTGATAGTGATTTAGTAGGGGGATTTATTATTTATAGAGATTATGATTTTAATGATAACGAAATTAATATTAGTAAATTACTTCTTAAAAGTTTAATTAAATATATTGAAAAATAATATTTTATTTGATAATATATCTAGTGTTATAAATGTTTTGATGAAGAGACATATATTTTTATTATTTAAGAGAGTCTATGGGTGGTGTAAATAGATATAAGGGATATGTGTTATGACTTTTGAACTGCTATATTGATATGTAAATATAGACGTAGATAGGCGTTAACTATTTGAGTGTATAGTAATTTAATTATTATAAAATAAAGTGGTACCGCGTTTAGACGTCTTTATATTTATAATAATTTTTTTGTTTTAGGAGGGATTTATATGGATAAATATTATATTAGTACTGCGATTGCTTATACTAGTGGTAAACCTCATATTGGTAATACTTATGAGATTGTACTTGCTGATAGTATCGCACGTTTTAAAAGATTAGAGGGCTATGATGTTTATTTTCAAACTGGTACAGATGAACATGGAGTTAAAATTGAAGAAAAAGCAAAAGATGCTTCTATTAGTCCACAAGAGTTTGTTGATAATATTTCAGGTGAGATTAAAAATATTTGGGATTTAATGAATACTAGTTACAGTAAGTTTGTTAGAACTACTGATAAGCATCATGAGGAAATTGTTAAGAAGATATTCAATAAAATGTATGAAAATGGAGATATTTATAAAGGAGAATATAAAGGACTTTATTGTACTCCTTGTGAATCATTTTGGACTGAAAGTCAACTAGTTGATGGTAAGTGTCCTGATTGTGGTAGGGAAGTTAAGGAAGCATCTGAAGAAGCTTATTTCTTTAAACTTTCTAAATATCAAGATAGATTACTACGATTTATTGAGGATAATCCTAGTTTTATTGAGCCGGAAGCTAGAAGAAAAGAAATGATTAATAATTTTTTAAAACCTGGTCTTCAAGACTTATGTGTCTCTAGAACTAGTTTTACCTGGGGTATTCCTGTTTCTTTTGATCCAAAGCATGTTGTTTATGTTTGGCTTGATGCGTTAACAAACTATATTACTAATATAGGATATGATCCTGATGGTTCTAGTAAAATATTTAATGAATTATGGCCTTGTGATTTACATTTAGTTGGTAAAGATATTGTTAGATTTCATTCAATTTATTGGCCATGTTTCTTATGGAGTTTAGATTTACCTCTTCCTAAGAAAATATTTGGACATCCTTGGCTTTTAATGAATAATGATAAGATGAGCAAGAGTAAGGGTAATGTTTTATATGCTGATACTTTAGTAGATAAATATGGAGTTGATGCTATTAGATATTATTTAATTCATGAGATACCTTATTCAAGTGATGGTAACATTACTGAAGAATTAATCGAAGAAAGAATTAATAGTGATCTTGCTAATATTTTAGGTAATCTTGTTCAAAGAACTATTTCTATGGGTAATAAGTATTTTGATCATCATATAGAAAATAAAGATATTAATGATAGTGACTCTAATGAATTTATCAATAATATTAATAATGTTTATAATGAAATAAGATTATTAATGGATGATTTACATATAAGTGATGCTGTTACTAAGATATTTGATTTACTTAGAATAAGTAATAAGTATATTGATATCGAAATGCCTTGGGCTTTAGCTAAAGAAGCAGATAAGCAAGATAAGCTAGAGACAGTTTTATATAATTTACTCGAATCTATTAGAGTTTGTGCTTTACTTCTTGAACCATTTATGCCAGATACATCAAAAAATATATTAGAACAAATAAATAATAGTAATAGTGAACTTAGATATATTTCTGATAATATTTATGATTTAAATGATCCTAAAGCTTTATTTATGAGAATTAGTAAATAATATGTAAAATGTAAAAAAAATTGAATATATATCTTTATATATTCTTTTTTTTATGATAAATTTTATTAGTAGTATAATGAGGAGACTATGGAAAAGAAGATATTGTTTAATGGTGATATAATTTTTTTTATTAGTTTAGTTGTTTTACTTTTATTTATAGAATATGGGAATTATTTAGATTTTTTATATTTTATAATATTAATTATTTATTTTTTTAGGTTTAATTATCATAGAAATTTATAAGTTTCTATGATATTTTTATTATGGTGATTAAAATGTTTATTGATACGCATTGTCATATTGAAAAAAAATATTATGATAATATAGATTTATTAATTAAAGAAAACACTTTAGCAGGTTGTAAATATATGATTACTTCTTGTTGTGAGGAGGAAACTTTAAAAGATTGTGATTATTTAACTAATAAATATAATGAAGTATATGCTACTATCGGTTTTCATCCTGAAGAGGTTGATAGACTCCCTAATAATTATTTGGATATTATAAAAGTTCATATTAAAAGAAATAAAAAAATTATAGGTATAGGTGAAATTGGACTTGATTATCACTATACTAAGGATAATAAGATAGAACAAATTAAATTATTTGAAGAACAGTTAAAACTTGCTGAGGAATACAATTTACCTGTTGTTATTCATTCTAGGGATGCTACTGAAGATACTATTAATACTTTAAAAAAATATAATGTTAAAGGTGTTATTCATTGTTTTTCAGGTTCATTTGAAACTGCTTCTATTTATATTAAAATGGGATTTAAATTAGGTATTGGTGGAACAGTTACTTTCAAAAATTCTAATTTACCTTTAACATTATCTAAAATAGATATTCATAATTTAGTATTAGAGACTGATAGTCCTTATTTAGCTCCGCATCCTTTACGCGGAAGTGTAAATAAATCTGCCAACATAAATTATGTTATTGAAAAGCTCGCTTCTATATATAATATAGATATAAATGAAGTTTCTAAAATTACTTTTAATAATACCTTAGATATTTATAATTTTAATAAATAATTTTTTCATTTTTCTATTTACTTTTATAAATTTAATGTTATATAATTAGTTTGTAAAGTTAAAGATAGGAGGAATTTCATTTATGGAAAATAAAGAAAATAAGAGTAATTCAAAACAAATACTTTTATCAGTTCTTGGTGTTGCTATTTTAGTAGTAGC
>OMQW01000068.1 GCA_900313345.1 uncultured Eubacteriales bacterium | reverse complement strand
TTCAAAAATAGATGAGCTAGCATTACTAAAAGCATATAAAAAAATATTGGAGGATGTTAAAGCATTATCTAAAAATCAAATATTAATATATGATATTTCTAATAACTTATTATTTAATAATAAAGAATTAAAAGCGATTGATACTTTAGAATATAGTAGAAAAGATGATAGTTATGCAAAAATATTATATGCTAATGAAACAAATATAAAAAAATCTATATCAAATGGATTAATTAATGCAACAGGCGATATTTCATTTTTTGATCAAACAGATATTAATACAATTGTAAGAAAAATAAAATTACATCAAACTAATATTAAATATTAGTTTTTTTATTTTAATGATATAATACTTAAAAAGGAGTTAGTATGAGAAATTATAAAAAAGTATATTTAACACTTAAAGGTGAAAAAAGAGTAAAAGAAAATCATCCTTGGATATATGAAGGAGATATTTTAAAACAAGATAATGAAATTAACGAAGGTGAAATAATAGATATTAAATCAGATAAGGATAAATATTTAGGATCTGGTTTTTATAATAAAAATTCTAAAATTAGAGTTAGATTAATTTCTAATAATACTAATGATACTTTTGATTATGAATTCTTTAAAAGAAGAGTATCTTATGCTATAGATTATAGATTAAGCGTAATAGATAAAGAAAATCAAAATAGTTTTAGAGTAATATATGGTGAAGCAGATGAATTACCAGGACTTACTGTTGATAAATTTAATGATATATTAGTAACAGAAGTATTATCACTTGGAATAGATATAAGAAAAGATTTAATATATAAAGCACTAATAGAATCTTTTAAAGAAAGAAATATAGTTATAAATGGTATTTATGAAAGAAATGATAATAAGATTAGAGAAAAGGAAGGACTTCAAGAATATAAAGGATGGTATAAAGATTATATAGGAAAAAGTACTAAAGTAGAAATAATAGAAAATAATATAAAATATATAGTAGATATAGAAAATGGTCAAAAAACAGGATTCTTCTTAGATCAAAAATATAATAGAAATAGAATTAGTAAATTAGCAAAAGGAAGAACTGTCTTAGATGTTTGTACACATACTGGATCATTTGCAATGAATGCTTATATTGGCGGAGCATTAAAAGTAACAGCCTTAGATATATCTGAAAAAGCAATAAATGATGCTAAAGAAAACTTTAAATTAAATAATATGAATATAGATACTATAGTAGGAGATTGTTTTGAAGAGTTAGAAAAAATGCCTAAAGGTAAATATGATTTTATTATATTAGATCCACCAGCATTTACTAAATCAAGAGAAACAATTAAAAGAGCCTTAAGTGGTTATCAAAAACTAAATTATTTAGGAATGAAAGCAATTAAACGTGGTGGATTTTTAGCAACAGCATCATGTTCACATTTTGCAACAGAAGAAGACTTTAAAGAAGCAATAAGAAAAGCAAGTGTAGAAGCAGGAGTTAAATTAAAATTATTAAGTGCAACAGGACCAGCACCAGACCATCCAGAATTAATAGGCGTACCTGAAACAAAGTATTTAAAGTTTTTTATTTACCAAGTATTTTAATTATTAAAATACTTTTTCTGACTAAAAATATAATATACGTTATAATAAGGCCTAATTTCATAGGAGTAAAATTATGGAATAATGGACAAATTAAAAATAGTGTATGATAGATTAAATGAATATTTTAGTAAAATAAATGAATCTTGTAGTTATGCTAATTTAGATAAATATAATGATAAAGGGAAATTAAAAAAACTATTAGATGAAATTAAAATAGAAGAATATTTAAAAAAGATTATTCATATATTTTACATAATCTATTTAAAAATGAAGCATTTTACTATTCAAAACAAATGACTCTAGAAGAATATATAAAACAAGGATTTAAATATGCAACAGAATATATATTATGTTTATATTTAGATAATAAAAATGTATATAGAAATTATGTGGAACTTTTAAAAACAATAGCAAGTAAATATAATATAGAACCATATAATAACTATAACCTAGAATCTTTTAAAGAAATATTAACAAAAACATTTTTAATAAATGATAATGATAATCATTTTGAAATAGCACATAGATATAAATATAATTAAGAAAATTATAGTAAATATAGTGATAATTATAATTTAAATAAAGTAGATGCAAATAATGGTGAAAATTTCTTTGTATGGTCAGAACATCGTGCATATGATGAAGAGTCTTATAATTTTAATAAGAATAGGTTGTTTAAACCAATATGGGTATTTAAAGAATTAAGTGATGGTTATGGCTATGATATATATAGTTTTGATTTAACTACCAGTAAAGAAAAACTAATTGAAGTAAAATCTGGATTATATGATAAATTAAAAATATCAGAAAATGAATATAATACCATGAAAGATAATAAAACTATAATGCAGAATATTGTATATATAAATATACAAAACATTAGAAAACAACATAGAAACAAAATATTTAATAAATGATTATATTAATGATAAACTAATTGATCAAAATAATAATGAATATTTAATACAAGAATCAGTTACAATAGATGATCATAATAATGATAAGAAAAGTTTTATTGTTAAACTAAAAGTAAAAGTGTTAATTAAATAAAAAAACTAACTATCTCTAGTTAGTTTTTATTTTACATAATGGCACGCCACTGGATGACGTTTGCGAAAAAATGAGATAA
>OMQW01000069.1 GCA_900313345.1 uncultured Eubacteriales bacterium | reverse complement strand
TCAATGAAATGGCTAAAAAAGGAGTAAAAAGTATTTTAATATACTATTACTGATTCTACATTCTTTTTAGCTAGTTCATTAAATAAACTTGCTATTAAGTATGTCTTACCAGCTCCAAATGATCCTGTTAAGTATATACCTTTCATCTTTTCACCTTTTAAATAGCCCTCAGTGAACTCTTTAAAGTATTTTATGATTGGTAATCTATTTTTGTCATCTTTATATAACGTTTTAAAAGATGCTTCTTTTAATCTTTCTGGTTCATCATAATATGAAACATTTGACTTTGATAAATGTTCAACCATTTTAGGGCATGCAATATCACAGAAAATAATACGTTTACCATTTTCTTCAGGTGTCAATAAATAACCTTTAACATCTTGTTTGCATTCATATATTGAAGAGCAGTTTTTACACTTTTTACGCATTTCTACGCAATCTTTTAAAAGTGAAGTATATTTACATAATTTTTCTTCATCTATTCCAAGACTTAATACGTAATTTTTAAAATCTTCGTCTTTTAACTCTCTTATAAAGTTTTTCTCAAGATCAATATGGTGGTTGTCATTTATAATACTTGTTAAAATTTCCATACTTCTCACCACCAAACTCTAATTTCATTTTAATATTAATTTAATAATATGTAAACTCTAAATTAATATTTTTTCTAATTAATTTTATTTTTTATTTATTATATTCATATATTGTTTAATATTTACTATGTGAGGCATATTAAAGTATATACTTTCTTCTTTATTTACTATTAATCCAGTAAATATTTCTCTAAATCTTATACCATCTTTACCATATAGTCTTTCAAATATATATTTTTCTTCTGTTTCAACTATCTTTAATAAGCTTTCTTCAGTTGCTATATCTCACACATATTCTAATAAATTTCCTACTACCAAATCATTAGTTATATAGTTATCTTCTATTTGATAATTAGGTGTTATAAAACTTGTTTTACTTTTTTATTTAACATGTATAATCTCCTTTGTAGGTTTCTTATAACAATAAAAATTTATAAATTAGCAAGAATAAATAGTTATTAATATTAGAAATTTATATTAAATTATTATTTAATTTTGTTTTATATTTTATCTATCTTTTGTTTAATGAAATTTCTACAGTACCATCTTTATCTGTTCTATATATTTTTCTTCCTTTTATTCTATTAAGTGTTTCTTTATTTGGATGATTAAACTTATTATTTTTTCCTACTGATATTAATATTATTTTAGGATTAATTCTTTTTATTAATTCTTCTTTTGTACTAGTTTTAGAACCATGATGTCCTAGTTTTAAGATATCTATTTTAGGTAGATTATAATTATTTAAAATGTAATCCTCAGTATTATAATTAGCATCTCCTGTAAAAAGAATATTTATATTTTTATAAATTCCTAATAATACTATACTTGATGTATTTTCATCATTAAACTTTTTATTTAATTCTATAAAAGATATTTCTCCAATATTAAAATTATCTCCTTCTTTTAATACTTTTACTTTATGTATTTTATTTATTTTTCTTTCTAAATAGTTTAGTTTATTTTGATTAATAAATACTTCTTTTACTTTGTAATTATTTAATATATTTATAGTTTCTCCTATATGATCATAATCACCATGAGTTAAAATTAATTTATCTATTTTTTTTATACCTTTACTCTTTAAATATGGAATAGTTATATTATTTGTTATTTTATATTCTTCTTTATTACTATAATAGTTAGGTATACCTCCTGTATCTATTAACATAGTCTTATTGTTACTTCTAATTAAAAAAGAATCTCCTTGGCCTACATTTAACATTACTATATAAGATTCTTTTATATAATTAAAATAATTATTATGAATTATTAATAATAATAAATATATAATTATTATTATTTTCTTTTGATACTTTATGAATAAGAATACTAGTAATATATATAATAAATAATATATTATATTTAATTTACCAAATATTAGATATGTATTTATATTTGATAGGAACAAAGTTGATTTTTCTAATATAAATATTACTATATTGTATAAAGGTTCTATACACGGGAATAATAATATTAGTAATGATAATGGAAATACTATTAATGTTACAAAGGGAACATATATTAAATTATATATAACCGTTAAATAATTTATTTCATAAAAGTTATAGAGTGTTACTGGAATAGATACTAATGTAGATAAAATACTTGTTACAAATAATTTAATAAAATAATTATTATATTTATTTATTAAAGTACTACTTATAATTAATGTTAAACTTATTAGAAAAGAATATATAAAACCTATATCATATATAAAAAAAGGATTTATTAAAAGGGTTATAGATAATGCTAGAATAAATATGTTTTTAGTATCTATAAATAGATAATATATTTTATTTATACTTAAGAGAGTAAAAAATAAGAATGCTCTAATTATAGATGGTGAGTTACCAATAATAAGAGTATATAAAAATAGAATTATTGTAACTATTTTATATCTGTTTTCTTCTTTTATTTTTAAATCTTTTAATAATTTTAACATTATAGATGTTAGAAACGTTACATGCATTCCACTAATTGCAAATAAATGGCTTATTCCAATACTTCTAAATGCATTTAAATATTTTTTATCTACTTCTCTTTTATCTCCTAACAATAATAGTTTTATATATTTAGAATTTTTAAATAAACTTAAATAATTATAAATATTTCTTTTTAATAAGGTAATTATATTACTTGTTATACCTACTTTAGTTATATACTTTATATTTAACGTATAAAACATATTATGATTATAAGAATAAGTTTCATAATTAAATAAATTACTTGTTTTAGAATTATTTATTTTATAGAAATCTCCATATACTTTTAATTTGTCTCCTATTTTATATATTATAGGCTTTTCTTTATAATAATATATACCATTAATATATTCATTATTATATTTAAGTTTTAATATTTCTTTACTTTCTTTAATAGTTATATTTTCTAATTCTACTAAAATATATTTATTATTTTTTATACTTGATACTTTTTTTAGATTTAATCTTATTACTGATATAAATATAACTATTAATAATATTATTAAATATAAATAATTAGATAGTAAGGCTTTCCTTAATTTTATTATAAGTACTTTCTCCTATTCCATTTATATTTTTTAATTCTTCTAGATTAGTAAATAAATGCTCATTTCTATACTTTATTATAGCTTCTGCTTTAGACTCACCTATTCCATCTATTTTAATTAAATCTTCTAGAGATGCTGTATTTATATTAATTAGTTTATTATTTTCATCTTTAATTTCTATACAAGCATTATTAACGACTTCTTCTACATTATTAATACATGAATTAATTTTTTCTTTTTCTAGTTCTTTCGTTTTAACAAAATTATTTACTTCATCTATACTATAAATAATAATAACCATTTCATCTTTTAGTTTTTTGCTTAAATTAATTACTTCAGTTGATGCTCCTTCTTTTAATCCTCCTGCTTTATTTATTGCATCTTCTACTCTTTCATTTTCATTTAATGTATAAAGACCTGGATTATTAACATAACCTTTTACATCTACTTTTAATTCTTTAAGTATATCTTCTTTTTGTACTTCTTTTTTTAAAGTTAATATTTTATTTTTGGGCTTTTTACTTATAACTTTAGTTTTAGTATTTAATAAAGCAAATGTAGTTATTCCTGTTACTATAACAATAAATAATAATATTATTAGTTCTTTTCTATGTCTATATGTAAAACTCATTTTATCACCTCTAATATATTATTCGATAAAAAAAAGACTTTCTTGCTAAAACAAGAAAGTTTATTTTATTTTTTGAAGATTTCTTTCTACATTTACTCTTTGTACTAGTGTTAATGCTAACACTAAACATAATGTAAAACTACCTCCATAACTAATAAATGGTAGAGGGACTCCTGTCATTGGTATCAATCCCATTATTCCTAATAAGTTTACAGTTATATGTAATAGAATATATACAAATACTCCATAGCACATACTTGATCCTCTATTATTTATACTTCTTTTACCTATTAATAATATAGTATATAAAATTAATATATAAACTAATAAAACAACTATTGAAAATACTGCTCCTAATTCTTCTACCATTACACAAAATATAAAGTCTGTATATGGTTCTGGTAAATATAAATATTTTTGTGTACTATTACCTAATCCTTTACCCCATAATCCACCATTATTCATAGCGATATAACCATTACATATTTGATTACCATTAGTTAGTAATCTATCACACGGATTACTTATATTAAATCTATCAGATTGTCGCTCTGCTAATACTTTTAAACCTGTAGTTGATATTAATAATAATCCTATTACGGCTAGTCCTAATATTCCAAGCATTATTTTCATTTTAATACTTTTTTTAAAGGGTTGAGCAAAGAATATTACGCCTACAATTGATGCATATATTATTGCTGTTCCAAGATCTGGTTGAAAAAATATTAGTGCTGTTATTATGATGCATGGTATTAATGGAAAAAATAATGTTTTAAGGTCATTTAGATTATCTTTATGTTCTCCATAATAATAGCTTAGCCAAACTATTGTTACTATTTTAGCAAACTCTGATGGTTGAAAACTAACAAATCCAAAATCATACCAGCTTATTGCTTGATTTTTAGCTTTTCCTAAGAAGAATAATACTATTAAACTTATTATTAATAAAATCATTAAGCCAAAGGAGAAAACTCCATATACTTTAGTATTAAATCTAATCATTATTAAGTACGCGACTAATCCAACAAATAGAAATATTAATTCATTTATAAAATAATGATAAGGGGTTGTATGATACTGCATATAGGCAGTTACATTTGATGATGAAAACACCATAATTAAACCCAGTATAAATAATAATACTGTTAGTAATAAAAGAATTTTGTTTGTCTTGTTTAGTATCTTCATCTTACCATCCTATTCCTAGAATAGTATAACATATTTTTTATATTTCTAGAACATATTTTAGTAAAATACATATGCTATAGTAGAAAAAGGAGGAGTTTTTATGTATTACTATGGTGGAGGTACTTGCTCTAGTAACATGAGCACTCCATACTACCCTATGTATGGATATCCAGTACAAAACAATAATACTTCTACTTATGCAATTATCTTAGTATTATTTATATTACTAGTTATTGTTATAGGTGCTAGAGTTATGAACTGAGCCTAATGGCTCTTTTTATTTACATATATTTTTTTTTATGATATATTATCTCCAGTTAAAAAGGAGTGACTTTATGCTTAAAACAAAAGATATATTAGATGAGAAAGATGAAAGACTTCATAAAGTTTCTGAAGAAGTTACTTTTCCTCTTTCTGATATTGATAAAAAATTAATTAACGATTCTATAGAATACCTTACTAATAGTCAAATAGAAGGCCTTGCTGAAAAATATGATTTAAGACCTGGTATGGGAATGGCTGCAGTACAACTTGGTAGACTTAAAAGATATTTCGTAGTAGTTCATGAATATGAACCTCAAAAATTTAATACTTATGTACTTATTAATCCTGAAATAATAAGTAATTCTGAAGAAAGAATTTATGTTGATGAAGGTGAAGGCTGTTTAAGTATTAACAGAGAAGTTGTTGGAATAGTACCTAGATATGCTAGAGTTACTATGAGAGCTTATGATATGGATGGCAATATGTTTACTGTTAGAGGAAGAGAAGAACTTGCAGTAGTATTCCAACATGAGTTTGATCATTTAAATGGTATTATGTTTACAGATAGAATTGATAAGAAAAATCCTTTCAAGGATCAAGATAAAATGAGAGCAATTTAACTCTCATTTTTATATTATATTTTTATTTTTTATAAACTCTTTAAGCATTTTAGTAAGGGCTCTTTTTTCTATTCTAGAAACATAACTTCTAGATATATTTAAATTCTTCGCTATTTCTTTTTGAGTTTTAGGTTTTTTATAATCTAGTCCGTATCTTTCATTGATAATTGATCTTTCCCTATTATTTAATAAATTTAAATACTCTTTTAAATGCTTAATATTATCTTTTTCATATTCCTTTGTACTAAAATCTTCTTCACTTTCTTTTAAAATATCTGATAAGGTTATAGCATTACCATCCTTATCATAACCTATTTTTTCATTTAAGCTTACATCTTTACTCCATTTATTACTTTTTCTAAAATACATTAATATTTCATTT
>OMQW01000070.1 GCA_900313345.1 uncultured Eubacteriales bacterium | reverse complement strand
TATTTAAGCTTGCAAATATACAATTGCAAAAAATGTCAAAAAATATAAATAATTTGCATTTTGTTGCAAATTATTTTACTTTGTGTTATACTTTATTCAGGTGATGAAATGTGATAGAAAGAAATGAATATTTAGAAGCCTTAAAAAATTGGAAAGATAAGGACTTAATAAAAGTAGTTACTGGAATTAGAAGATGCGGTAAATCTACATTATTTGAATTATTCATAAATTATTTAAAACAAACAGGTATAAAAGAAGATCATATAATATCATTAAACCTTGAATCACCAGAATATAATTTTAATGATTATATGGAACTTTATAATTATGTTAATGATAAAATAAAAGATAATGATATGTATTATGTATTTTTAGATGAAGTTCAAGTTGTAGATAAATTTGAAAAAGCAGTTGATGGATTATATATAAAGAAAAATGTAGATGAATATATAACCGGTTCTAATGCCTATTTATTATCTGGTGAACTTGCTACATTCTTATCTGGAAGATATGTTGAATTTAAAATGTTTCCTTTATCATTTAAAGAATATGCTGATTTTTATAAACAAGAAGGAGACGAAAAATTATATTTAAAATATGTAAATAATAGTTCTATGCCATATGCTTTAAAACTAGATAATCAAGATGAAGTTGATAAGTATCTAGATAGTATATATAATACGATAATAGTTAAAGATATAGCTACAAGAAAGAAAATAGCAGATACTGGTATGCTTAGAAGTGTTTCAGAATTTATGTTTTCTAGTGTAGGTAATATATTATCTGTAAAAAAGATTGCGGATACTTTAACTTCTAATGGTAGAAGTATATCAGTTCATACAGTTGAAAGTTATTTAGATTCTCTAGTAGAAAGTTTTATCTTTAATAAAGTATCTAGATATGATATAAAAGGAAAACAATATCTAACTAGTGGTGAAAAATACTATGCTACTGATGTTACTATGAGATATGCGTTACTTGGAAGAAAATATGTTGATTTAGGACATGTTTTAGAAAATATAGTTTATCTTGAACTAGTAAGAAGAGGATATAAAGTTTATATAGGTAAGTCAGGAGATAAAGAAATAGATTTTGTTGCAGAAAATAGCAAAGGTGTACAATATTTTCAGGTTGCTTACACAGTAAGAGATAAAAATACGTTAGAAAGAGAATTATCAGCTTTAGAATCTATAAATGACCATTATCCAAAATTTATACTAACAATGGATATAGATCCAGAGGTAGATTATAATGGTATAAGAAAGATGAATGTATTGGACTGGTTATTGGATAAATAATTGGAGTGTGATGTAAATGATATATTTTATTTCTGATACGCATTTTCATCATAGTAATATTATTAAATATTGTAATAGACCTTTTAAAAATGTTAATGAAATGAATGAAACCATAATTAATAATTGGAATAGTATTGTTACAAAAGATGACATTGTATATCATTTAGGTGACTTTTGTTTATCAAGCGATGAAGAAATAAGAAATATATTTAATAGATTAAATGGTAATAAAATATTAATCCGTGGTAATCATGACAGAAAGCCAGTTAAATGTTATGAAGAAATAGGTTTTATTGTTTTAACACATGCACCAATAGTATTAGATGAATATAAAATAATGCTATCTCATGTACCACTACCTGATACTAAAATTAAAGATGGATATATTAATTTACATGGTCACATTCATAATAAAAAAATTAGCGATGATTATCCTAAAAATTATAGTGATAATAAACATGTAAATCTAAGTGTTGATGTTACTAACTATAAACCAATAAGCTTAGATAAAATTAATGAAATAAGGAGTAAAAATAATGATTAAATTGAGTGAAGTAATAGATGCATTGGATTTTACAAATGATGAAATAGAATATTATTATAATCCAGATGATAGTAAAATATTTATGTCCAATATTGGAGAAATAGAAACCTTAAATGAAGATGAATTAGATGAGTTATTTGAAAAGTCTATAATGTTGCCTACTAGATATGATATTAATGAATATTCTATGATGGAAGATTTTATAGAAACAATTAATGATGTGAAGCTATACAATCAATTGTGTATAGCAATTAATGGACCAGGGGCTTTTAGAAGATTTAAAGATACTTGTATAAATTTTGAAATAATAGAAGATTGGTATAAGTTTAGAGAAAAGAAATATAAAGAAATAGCTATTAATTGGTGTAAAGAAAATAATATTGATTATGAGGAGTAAAATAGTATGTTAAAAGTAGAATTAACTGAAAATTATGCTGGTGTTACAATTTACGGAGATTACAACGATTTAGATTTTTTATATGATTCCATAAATTATTTAATACATGGAGATCCTTCTAGTGATGGAGAATACACTATGCAAAATCATTTATATGGATTTTTATATGATGTAAGGCATGCATATCAAGGACAAAGAGGAGCGGTACTTATAGATAATGATTTA
>OMQW01000071.1 GCA_900313345.1 uncultured Eubacteriales bacterium | reverse complement strand
TGGTGCGGGTAACAGGACTTGAACCTGCACGTATAAACACTAGATTCTAAGTCTAGCGCGTCTGCCAATTCCGCCATACCCGCAATTGATGGTGGACCCTATAGGACTCGAACCTATGACCGCCCGGTTATGAGCCGGATGCTCTAACCAACTGAGCTAAGGGTCCATCGACTTATTAAGAATACCACATAATTTGGTAGAGTGCAATAAATTTCAAAAAAAAACTTAAAAAAGATATTAGCAATCTATATTGACAAGTGCTAATATATGAGTATAATTTATATATGAATGGGGATGATTATATGTTTGATATGAATAATCAAAATGAAGAAGATGTTCTTTCTAAATATGGTCGTAATATTACTTCCCTTGCTAAAAATAATAAGATAGATCCTGTTATTGGACGAGACGAAGAAATTAGAAATATTACAAGAGTTTTATCTAGAAAGACAAAAAATAATCCAGTTTTAATTGGTGAGCCAGGAGTTGGAAAAACTGCGATTGTTGAAGGACTAGCTCTTAGAATTATTACTGGCGATGTTCCTGATAATTTAAAAAATAAAGAAGTCTGGGAATTAGATATGGCTTCATTAATTGCTGGAGCTAAATATCGTGGCGAGTTTGAGGAAAGGCTTAAGAAAGTTTTAAATAAAATTGAAGATAGTGATGGAAAAATAATTATGTTTATTGATGAAATACACACAATTGTTTCTTCTTCTGATGCTGGTGGTGGTATGGATACATCAAATATTCTTAAACCTATGCTTGCTAGAGGTACTATTAAAGTTATAGGTGCTACTACTTTAAATGAATATAGAAAATATATAGAAAAAGATGGAGCTCTTGAAAGAAGATTTCAAAAGATTCTTGTTAAAGAACCTAGTGTTTCTGATACTATTACAATTTTGAGAGGATTAAAAGAACGATTTGAGGTTCATCATGGCGTTACTATAAGAGATAAAGCTTTAATTAGTGCTGCAACTTTATCTAATAGATATATAACTGATAGATATTTACCAGATAAGGCAATTGATTTGATAGATGAAGCTTGTGCCACTATTAGAGTTCAATTAGATAGTGTGCCTGAATCACTTGATAAATTAGAAAGAAAAATAATGAAATTGTTAATTGAAAAAGAAGCAATAAAAAAAGAAAAAGACGAAATTTCAGTAAAAAGATTAGAGGAAATTGATAAAAATTTAATTGAATTAAGAAAAAAAGAAAGTGAACTAAAGAATAATTGGAACAATGAAAAGAGTATTCTTTTAAAAATTAAAGAAAAGAAAGAAGAATTGGAAAAAGCACATGTTAATTTAGAAAAAGCAAAATCAGAGTATGATTTAGAAAAAGCTGCAAAATTACAACATGGGGATATTCCTAAAATAGAAAAAGAATTAAATGAATTACAAACTAGTAATAAAGGTAAAATATTAAGTGATGTTGTTGATTCTGATGATATTACTGATGTTATTAGTAGAATTACTAATATACCAGTATCAAAATTATCTATGGGTGAAAAAGAAAAACTACTTAGTCTTGAAGATAATTTAAGAAAGAGAGTTATAGGACAAGATAGAGCTTTACAATTAGTTAGTGATTCGATTATTAGATCAAGAAGCGGAATAAAAGATCCTTCTAAACCAATTGGTTCATTTTTATTCTTAGGTACAACTGGCGTCGGTAAAACCGAGGTTGCAAGGAGTTTAGCTTACGAACTATTTGATTCTGAATCACATATTATTAGAATTGATATGAGCGAATATATGGAAAAATTTTCTGTTTCTAGATTAATAGGTAGTCCTCCTGGTTATGTTGGATATGAAGAGGGTGGAGAATTAACTGAAGCAGTTAGAAGAAATCCGTATAGCGTAGTTTTATTTGATGAAATTGAAAAAGCTCATCCTGATGTTTTAAATTTATTATTACAGGTTCTTGATGATGGACGTTTAACTGATTCAAATGGTAGAACAGTAGATTTTAGAAATACTATTATAATTATGACATCTAATTTAGGCTCTTCAGAAATTTTGAATGGGCACTCTGAAAAAGTTATAGATCTTGTTAAGCACACATTTAGACCTGAATTCGTAAATAGAATTGATGAAATTATAATATTCAATAAATTATCTTTTGATGATACTTTGAAAATATTAGATAAGATTATATCTAACATAGAGGAAAGATTAAAATATTCTAATATAAAAATATATTTAACTGATAATTGTAGAAAGTATTTAGCAAAAGAAGGATATAGTGAGGAATTTGGTGCTAGACCTCTTAAACGATTTGTTACTGAAACTATAGAGAATATTCTTGCAAAAAAAATAATTAATGGTGAGATTCATGAAAATAGTATTGCTTGTTTTGACTATATTAATAATGAGATTATTTTAAAAAGAGAGTAATTTTTACTCTCCTTTATTTTACTTTGAATTAGTTAAATGATATAATGCTTTTGAGGTGTGATTATGAAATTGTTTAAAAATAATGATAATCCTATTAATAATATAAAGAATATTAATGAATTAGCAAGTTTAGGTATTGATATGCTTTCTTGCTCTAAATATGGTAATAGAAATAATATTTTACAATATGCTAATACCGTATATGCCTTAATTGCTAATCATTTAATGTACGTTAATGACAATATTACTTTTGCAAATCGAGATAGAATTATTACTTCTAATTTAGGAATTGATAATTTATTTTATGGGGCATATTTTCTTGGAGGTTGTTCATTAGAATTAGACAATTTAAAAGATTTTAAATATTTAGAGGATAATTACTCTAATTTATTTACGTCGTTAAAAGATAGTATTTCATATGCAGTTGGTGCTTCTATTGGTGAAAAGCATGCTAATTCTTTGATTCCTGAAATTAATTATAATGTTTATGCTTTAGTAAATGAAAATTCATTAAATAGTGGTATTTCTATAGAATCTTTAAAATTAGCTGTAAATTTAAATTTAAATAATTTAATAATTTTATCTGTTTGTAATTCTGTAAATAAGGATGTATATGAAGCTTTGGGTTTAAATATAATTACTACTGAAAACAATTATGAGGAAATTAATAAGGCTATCCTTGATGCTAAGAAGAGCAATATACCTTCAATTATTTATATAAAACCTTTAAGCTTTAACTTTGACATAAATAGTGATAGTGAAATAAAAGAAAATTTATCTACAAGAAATATACCTTTCACTATAAGTAATGATGTCATGGAAGATTTTCAATATTTAATAAATGAAAGATTAAAGGATTTTTCTAGTTGTTTTGATAACATGTCTGATTCAGAAGAAATTGTAAATTTATTTAAATCATTAACATTAAACAATAAAAGAATTTCTTCTAATAATGTAATTTTTATTCCTGAAGAGGGTGAATCAACTCTTTCTTCTAGTTCTAAATTATTAAATGGTTATTATGAAAACTCTAAGATTATATTTGGTGCTAGTACTAATTATTCAGAATATGGTCATAAAATCAAGAATTTTGAGTTATTTAGTTCTTCTAATTATTTAGGTTCTAATTTAGATTTGTCTAATAATTTAATGTCAGCGCCATATATTGTTAATGGTATTTGCAATGCTGGATTTAGACCCTTTTTAGCTAGTAGTTTATTACTTGCAAGCTCCTTTTTACCTGCTATAATCACTGCTAGAAATTTAAATTTACCTGTAATTTATTTATTTAAGGGAAATACTTTTGAAACTTTAAATGTTTCTTATTTAAGAGATATATCCGATATTGATATTTTTAGACCTTGTGATGCTAATGAAGTTTTAGGAACTTATAAAGCAGTGATGAGCAAAGAAGAGGGAACATCAGCAATATTATTATCTACACACGATAGTACAATACTTGACTCAACTTCTATTAATGATACTATACATGGTGGATATGTAGCATATCCAGAAAAAATTAATCTTGATGCAATTTTAATATCTAGTGGAGAAGATGTTTATTATGCTATAGAGATAAGTAAGATTTTATTTACAAAGGGTATTGATGTTAGAGTTGTTAGTATGCCTAATTTAAAAAGATTTTTAAATTCCAGTTCTGAATATAAAGATAATGTTTTACCGGTTGAAAAGCGTAAAATAATCCTTGAAAATTCAAATAGTTCATATTGGAATAAAGTTATTTTTAATAGTAAATATATTTTAAATTATAAGAATTTTGAGTTATGCAAAATAGATAATAGAGTTGATACTGAAAAATTAGCTCTTATGATAGAAGATTTATTAAAATAGATTTTTCGACAAATTTTTCTCATTTTAATTGCTATGATATTTTTGGTGATTGAAATGAGAAATTTTTATTTGTTTTTAATTAATGATAACTTATATTCTTTATTTAAAGATAATCCTTATTCTATATATAATATTTTAAAAGAGATATGTTCTTTAAATAATAATGATTCTATGTATGGAAATAATTTGTTTAAGAGTATATGTTCTAAAATAGATGCTGATAAATTAAATAGAAAAATATTTATAGATTATCATAGAGAATTATGCTATAAGAAAGATCATAAAAAACACATTTATAATAATCTTTATTTAAATGAAGAAACTTATATGGAAATAAAAAACAGTTATATAAAGATAAAGAGTAATAAGGATTATAGTTATTTTTTAAGAGCACTTTCTAAATATAATCTTAATTTATTTGTTTGTGATTTTAAAAATCATGATTATTTTTTCTTAGAAAATAGTAAAATGCTTGTTTAATTATTAAAAATTTAGTAAAATATATATGAATTGGAGATGAAGGAAATGTTACATGATATTTTATTAGTTATACTTGGATTAGTTATAGGAATAGTTATTGGATTTTTAATTGCTAGGGTATTTATAAAAAAATACTTTAAGAAAAACCCACCAATAAATGAAGAAATGATTAAAACTCTTATGATGCAAATGGGGAGAAAACCTAATCAAAAGCAAGTTAATCAAATGATGAAATCTATGAGCAAGTATATGTAATATACTTTTTCTTTTAGTTAGGAGTAATAAAAATGAATAAAATAAATAAAGAAATTACTAGTAGAGATAATGATTTTGCAAAATGGTATACTGATGTTGTTAAGGCAGCTAAGCTTGCAAGTTATTCAAATGTAAAGGGTTGTATAGTCATAGAACCTCGTGGTTATGCTATTTGGGAAAATATACAACATGTATTAGATACAGAATTTAAAAAAACTGGTCATACAAATGTATATATGCCTTTATTAATTCCTGAAAATTTAATGAAAAAAGAGGGAGAATTAATTAATGGTTTTGCTCCTGAAGTTGCTTGGGTAACCGAAGGCGGAAATAAAAAGCTAGAGGAGCGAATGTGTGTAAGACCAACTAGTGAAACATTATTTAGTGATTATTTTCATAATACTGTAAAAAGTTATAGAGATTTACCTTTAAAATACAATCAATGGTGTAGTGTATTTAGATGGGAAAAAGAAACTAGACCTTTCTTAAGAAGTAGAGAATTTTTATGGCAAGAAGGTCATACAATTCATGAAACACAAAAAGAAGCAGAAACTGAAGCTCATTTAATGCATAAAATATATAAAGAATTTTTTGAAAATTATTTAGCAATTCCAGTAATTACCGGTGTAAAAACTGAAAAGGAAAAATTTGCTGGAGCAGAATATTCTTTAACTATTGAAGCACTTATGTATAATGGTGTTGCTTTACAATCTGGTACTAGTCATTATTTTGGTCAAAAATTTGCTAAAGCTTATGATATTAAATTTAGTGATAGAGAAAATAATTTATCTTACGTTTATCAAACTTCTTGGGGAGTTACAACTCGTATGATTGGTGCATTAATTATGGTACATAGTGATGATTATGGATTAGTATTACCTCCTAAGATAGCTCCTGTAAAAGTTAATATTGTTCCTATTAAAGAAAGTGAAGAAGTTGATAATTTTATTGAAAATTTAAAGAAAAAATTTGATAAAGAAAATATAACTTATGAAGTTCTTGATAGTGACAAGAGTGCTGGATTTAAGTTTGCAGAAAGTGAAGTAAATGGAGTTCCAATTAGAATTGATATTGGACCTAGAGATTTAGCTAATAATATTGTTACTCTTACTAGACGTGATACTAGGGAAAAAATTGAAGTAAATACAAAATATAATGATTTAGTTGTTGTTTGTAATACATTATTAAAAACAATACAAAGTGATATGTATGATAGAGCATTAGAGCGCCGTAATAGTTTAACCTTTGAAGCTCATAATTTTTCTGAAGTTAAAGAAATTATGGATAAGCAACCAGGATTTATTAAAGCTATGTGGTGTGGAGATGCTGATTGTGAAGCTAAAATGAAAGAAATAAAGGGATTAAAATCAAGATGTATAGTAGATGAAAATCCTATTGATTCTAAATGTTGCGTATGTGGTAAAGATGCAAAAAAGCTTGTATATTGGGGCATCCAATATTAAGCTTTTTTTATTTTATTGATTTTATATTGTTATATATGCTATAATCTATATTAGAAAAGAGGTATATGTATGGCAAATACAAAAAAAGATGAAACAAAGAAAACTACAACTAAAAAAGTTGCAAGTACTAAAAAAACTAGTTCTACTAAGAAAGTAAATTCTAGTAAAACTGGTACTAAAAAACCTACACCTAAGAAAGAGACTGTTAAAAAAGATAATATTAAAAATGAAGAAGTAAAAGTTACTGAAAAAAAGGAAACTAAGGTGGTTTCAAATACTAAACGTAATGCTGTTATTAGAAATATTATTTTAGTTGCCTTACTTGCTGTTTTCTTTATTGTTGTTGCAGTAATTAGTGGAAATAATAGTAAAGAATATAGCAATGGAACTTCTAGTTCTAGTTCAACTAGTTCTCAAACTACTACTGGTGATGCACAAAGTGAATCTGCTAGTATAAAAGATGATGAGAAAAAAGAATTAAACAATATTAATATTGACAAATATTTAGAATTATTAAAGGCTGATAGCTATTCTATAATTTATATAGGACGTCCAACTTGTAGTCATTGTGCAGTTCAAAAACCTATAATGGAACATTTAGTATATAAGTATGATCTTGTTATAAATTATTTAAATACTGATGAATTATCTGAAGAAGGATTTAATAAATTACAAAAATCTAATGAATACTTTAGTTCTGGATGGGGAACACCAACAACTTTGGTTGTAAAAAATAATGAAATAGTTGATAAATTTGAAGGTGAAACTTCTATTGAAGATTTAACGACTATGTTTAAAAAATATAATTTTATTAGTGAGTAGGTGATATTATGCAACAAGAAATTTGTAAGATGGTATATGATTTTAAAAAAGCATATCCATTAACAATAGGGTGGAGATATAAAAGACATTCATATATTGTTGCACTTCATTTAAATCCAGGAGAAGAAGTTTTATATTCTTTTATTGCTCAAAAAAATGACACATTACTTAATATCTTTCAAAGTGCTGTTGTATCTATAACTACTGAAAGAATATTAATAGGACATAAAAATTTAATTTTTGGTTATGATTTAACATCTATTACTCCTGATATGTTTAATGATTTAAAAGTATCTGGCGGTATAATATTTGGTAAAGTTTATATTGATACTATTAAAGAATTTGTTACATTATCAGATATTGATAAAAGGGCATTACCTGAACTTCAAACTGCTATTTCTTCATATATGATGGAGCAAAAGAAAAAATATCATTCTAAAGAAAAAGAAGAAAAGTAATAATCTATAGTCTTAATACATATTTTGTATTAGGACTTTTATTTTTCATTGACATTATTAAAAAAGTATATTAAAATTAATTTATTGATGGGTCTATAGCCAAGTGGTAAGGCGTGGGTCTGCAACACCCTGATCGTTGGTTCAAATCCGACTAGGCCCTCCAATATGAATTTAATCAGCTTTTGCTGATTTTTTATTTATTAATTTATTATTTTTATATATGATAATATTATTAAGGTAAGGTGATTATATGAGTAAAATAAATCTTTTGGTTACTTTTATTTTAGGGTGTTCTTGTATAATATTAGTTTATGCATTTAGTTATAATGTTAAAGATATTAGTTATACTCCAAAAAATAAAGAAAAATATAAGTCTTATAGATTATATGGTAAATCTGCAGGTTCTTATTCACTTGTTGCTATTTATGAACTGCAATTATTTGATAAAGAATTCTAATTATTTATTAATTTTAATATAATATAAAAATAAAGAAAGGCGTAATATATGTTAAATAAAAAGAAAATTTTACTAATTGTTATATGTGTAATTATTACTATTTTTACACTTTGCTTAATTTTTAAGAAAGATGAAAAAATTCCAAAAAAGAAGGTTAAGGATATAAATCCTATTATTACTTTAAAAAGTGATAATATTTCTGTAGTGGCTGGTTCAACAATTAATTTTGATGATTACATCAATGTAACTTTAGACAGTAAAAAAGATAATTATAAAATAGAAGGTACTTATGATTTGAATACTCCTGGTACTTATGATGTTTATGTTATTTCTAAAAGTAAATTAGGTAAAGAAATTAAAAAAAATTTAAAAATTATTGTTAATGAAAAGAAAAAAGAAGAAGTAGTTGTTCAGGAAAGCAATCAAAAAATTGAAGTTCAAAATTCTACTTCTACATCTAATAAACTTCCATATTATACTGAAGTAATACGTAATCAAAATGTTGTTGTTGTATATGGTTTAGATGATAATAATAATTATACTAAAATTGTTAAAGTGTTTACTGTTTCTAATGGGCTTGATAATGGTACACCAACAGGAACCTTTAATATTTCTGATCATTATATTTGGAGAGCATTATTTTCAGCTGATGGTGGTACAGTATATGGACAATATGCTACACGTATTACTGGACATATTTTATTTCATTCTGTTCCTTACATTAGGCAAAGTAAAGATAGTTTAGAATCAGAAGAATATAATAAGTTAGGTAATTTTGCTAGTCTTGGTTGTGTAAGAATGAGAGTTGTTGATGTTAAATGGATACATGATAATTTAGCAACTGGATCTGTTGTTAAAATTTATGATGGTGATCTACCAAATGGAGTTAAAAAGCCAGTTTATGACAAAATAGATTTAAATGATTCAAGAAAAGGATGGGATCCTACTGATCCAGATAAAGCTAATCCTTGGAGATAAAAAAATCAGGTTTTATTTACCTGATTTTTTCTTTAATTCATCTCTAATTTCTCTTAATAATAATATTTCTTCTTTTTCTTTTATTTCTTCTTTCTTTTTTTCTTTTCTGTTTAATTTGCTTAAAGCTTTTGTGAATATGAAGATACAAAAAGCAACGATTAAGAAGTCAATTATATTTTGAATAAAATTTCCATAGTATATTTTAGCATCTTTAAAAGTGATTACTAATCCAGTAAAATCAATTCCACCAATAATAACACCAATTATTGGCATTAATATATCATTTACAAGAGATGTTACAATTTTACCAAAAGCGGCACCTATAATTACACCAATTGCCATATCTATTATATTTCCTTTTGATATAAATGCTTTAAATTCTGATACACCTTTTTTGTT
>OMQW01000076.1 GCA_900313345.1 uncultured Eubacteriales bacterium | reverse complement strand
TAAAAAAGTTTTATAATTCGACAAATAACTTTCTTTATATTTGATACCATTTACTTGGTGATAATATGAGAAAGATTTTTTTATGTTTATTTATTGTTTTTTTACTTGCAAGTTTTTTATCTATTAATTTAAGTAAAGTTTTTGCTTCTAGTTATACTTCTTTCTATTTATTACAGAGTGGGTCTTATAATAGTTTAAGTGAGGCTAGAAGTGATTTTAATAATATTGATAATAAATTAATACTTTATGAAAATAATTCTTATAATGTTTATTTAGGGGTTTCTTTATCTTTATCTAATATTAATTTAATGAAGAAAAAATATAATAATGGATATAGTTTTTATGTAAAAGAACTTTATACTGATAATAAAAAATTTATTAAGAATATGAAAAGTTTTGACTATATGCTTAAGTTTTCTAAAAGAGAAAATATGGACTCTATTATTTCTATAATGCTTTCTTATTATGAAGAAAATTTTAATTATTTAAAATAAAAGATATAATTTTATCGAATAATATTATTGGTGATTATATGAATATTAGAAGTGTTCCATTAGATGATAGACCAATAGAAATATTAATTAGTTTAGGGCCTTCTTATTTATCTAATAGTGAGTTACTTGCTATATTAATAAGAACTGGTACTAAAGAGTATAATGCAATAGAAGTTTCTATTAATTTACTTAATAATATAGGTTCTTTATCTAATTTAAAAGATATTAATATTAATACTTTAATTAAGGTAAAAGGGATAGGTTATAATAAGGCTTCTACTATATTAGCTGCTTTAGAACTTTTTAAAAGAGTCTATTTAGGAAGTGTTAAAACAAGAGTTAAACTTAGTGATGCTTTAAGTATTTATAATTATACTAAGTATTTATTTAACTCTATTATGCAAGAAGAATTTTATTGTTTATATTTTAATAATAAACAGGAACTTATAAGTATTAAATTATTATTTAAGGGAACAATAAATAGGACTGAAGTTCATCCAAGAGAAATATTTAAAGAGGCTTTTTTAGAGTCGGCTTCAAGAATTGTTTGTATGCATAATCATCCATCTGGTTCTATTAAGCCTTCTAGTGAGGATATCTTATTTACTAATAATATTGTTTTAATTGGTAAAACTTGTGGTATTCCTGTTGTTGATCATATTATAGTAGGTGATAATTCCTTCTTTAGCTTTTATGAAGAAAATATGATTAAGTAGTCTTTTATTTTAATATTTTTTATAATATAATAACTAAGAAAGAGTGATTATATGTATTCCTTTAAAGAAAAAAATAAACATAAAAAAAAGATAATTATTATTAGTAGTGTAATTGTAATAACATTTTTATTATATTATTCATTAAAACTAGATAGAAAAATTTACTTAGTTGAAAATGGTTGTAAAAGTATTGTTACTGTTATTGAAAAAGTTATGGTTTATCCTTTTACTAGTTTAAATACTAATAAGAATATTGATCAAAGTGAAAGCTATACTATTCAAAAAAATGTTAATGAATCTTTAGAAAAAGAAATTGATGAGTTAAAGAAGGAGTTAGAACTTAATAAGACTCTTACTTCTTATGATACAATTAATGCTACAGTTCTTTCTAGAAATAAAGCTAAATTCTTTAATACTATAACTATTGATAAAGGTTCTAAAGATGGTATTAAGGATGATATGGCTGTTGTTACTTATAATGGACTTATTGGTAAGACTATACATACTACTTTAAATAGTTCGGAAGTTAAACTTATTACTAGTGATGATTTAAATTATAAAGTTTCTGTTTCTGTTATGACTGAAAATATTGATAGTTATGCTATTTTATCTGGTTATGATAATAAAACTGGTTATGTTAAAGTTACTGGTGTTTCTAAAGATAGTTTAGTTAAAGAACATGATAATGTTTTAACTAGTGGGCTTTCTTCTATGATTCCTAGAGGTATATATATAGGTGAGGTTGTTAAGATAGAAGAAGATAAATATAACTTAAGTAAGATTTTGTATGTTAAAACTAAAGAAGATTTTAATAATATTCATTATGTTACTGTTTTAAAGGAGAAGAAGTAATATGATATTTATTATTAGTTTTATTTCTATTTATTTAGAACTTATACTTGGACTTTTTTTACCCTTTTTAAATAATAATCTTAGTTTATTTACTACTTTATTTTCTGTTATTACTGTTTATTCTATATATCCTTTATTTAAAGATGACAAGATGTATTTAATATATTCATTTATATATGGAGTTATTTATGATTTGTTTTTTACTAACTTATTTTTATTAAATGGCTTTTTATTTTTATTTGTTGGATTAATTTCTATTTATATATATAATAATTTAGAAAATAGCATTATTAAAAATATTATATATATTATATTTATTATTTCTTTATATTATTTTGTATTTAGTATACTTATATTTATATTTAATTTAGTTCCTATTAGTTTTAATAAATATATTTATATTGTTAAATCTTCTATGATATCTAATATTATTTATGGAACAATTATTTATTTAGTTATTAATAAATTTATGAAAAATAATAATAAACTTTCTTTTAAATATCTAAAATAATAGATATTTTTTTTATTTAATTCATATAATTTATTGGTGATTATATGAAGAAGATTATTGTATCAATTAGTTTATTTATATTTAGCATTATTTATAGTAATATTTGCATTTCTATTGTTAAAAATTATAATCCTATTATGAAAGAAATTAATAAAAATAAGAATAAATATGAAAGAGAAAGTATATCTGCTACTATTAATAATGATGAAGTTGTTCCAGGGACTAGTGGACTTAAGGTTAATTCTAACGAAAGTTTTAATAAGATGAATAAATATCATAGATACGATGAGAGTTTATATGTATTTAATGAAGTTAAACCTAAAAAGAGTATTAATAAATATTATGATAAGTTTGTTGTTTCTGGTAATAAAAATAATAAAATGATTAGTTTTATTTATAGTATTGATAATAATATTGATATTAGTTCTATTCTTAATATATTAGATCAAAATAATATTAAAGCGACATTCTTTATAGATGGTAAGATGCTTGATAATAATTACAATTTAGTTAATAAACTTATTTATGATGGTCATGAAATTGAACTTTTAAATTACGATGGTTCTTATGATAGAATTTATTTTAAAAGTAGTTTAGATTTATTAAGAGATATAAAGAAGAGTGATAATTTATTTTGTTTAAGTGATTTTAAAAATAGGAGAATACTTAAATTATGTTCTTCATATAAATTAAATACTATTGTACCTAATGTTATTATTAATAATTCACTTTTATATAATATTAAAACCAATTTAAAGAATGGATTAATTATTAAGATGCCTTATTATGATGGAGAGCTTAATTCAAGTATTAAATATATTTTAAATAAAGGGTATAGTATAGTTAAATTAAAAGAACTTTTAAGTGAGTGATAAATAAGGCTTTTTGCCTTTTTTTCTTTGATATTATTTAATTTTATTGTATAATTAATGTTGTAAGGATTGATAGTATGTATTTAAAAAAGATTGTTGCAAATGGATTTAAAAGTTTTGCAGATAAAATTGAAATAGAGTTAGATGATGAAATTACTTGTATTGTAGGTCCTAATGGTTCTGGTAAGAGTAATGTTGTTGATGCAGTTCGTTGGGTTCTTGGTGAACAAAGTGTTAAACAACTTCGTGGTGATAATTCTATGAGTGATATTATTTTTTCAGGTAGCAAATCACGTAACCCATTAAATACTTGTTATGTTGAACTTATTTTTGATAATAGTGATAAGTATATTAATTTAGATTATTCTGAAATATCTATTAAACGTAAGGCTTATAGAACTGGTGAAAATGAATATTTTTTAAATGGTGAAAGATGTAGACTTAAAGATATTATTAATATATTATTAGATACTGGTATGGGTAAAAGTTCTTTTAATATTATTGGACAAGGTGAAGTTTCTCAAATACTTTCTGAATCTAGTAGTAGTACTAGGGAGATTGTCGAAGAAGCTGCTGGTGTTGTTAAATATAAGAAACGTAAAGAAGAAGCTATTAGAAAACTTGAAAAAACTAATATAAATTTAGATAGAGTTGAAGACATTATTAAAGAACTTTCAACTAGAGTAGAACCTCTTAGAATACAAAGTGAAAAAGCTTTAGAGTATAAAGAAAATAAAGAAGAACTTGAAAATTTAGAGGTTGCTTTACTTGCTTATGATATTTATAACTATAGTGAGAAAAAGAAAGTTTTAGAAGAAAAGAAAAAGAAATTAGAAGAGGAACTTGCTAGTTCATCAATAGATAGTTCTAAAGGCGATAGTGAAATATTAAAATATAATAATTTACTTGATAATCTTTTAAATAAACAATCAAAACTTAATAATAAATTGATTGAAAAAGTTAAAGAAATATCTTTAGTTAATAGTGAAAAAATATTATTAGAAGAAAAAAACAATAATAACAATATTAATGAAGACTCTAAAGCTTTAAGTGAAAAACTTGTTTTGATGAGTGAATATCAATTTAAGAAAAATAAATTATTAGCAGATATTGATTCTATTAATAATAATATTAATTCTCATAGTGAGGATGTTATTAGTTTAAATAGGGAAAGAGAAGATGTAAAAAATAAATATAATTATTTAAGAAATAAGTTTTCTACTTTAGAGCAAGATATTATTAGTATTAATTGTAAAATTGATTCATTAAATGATGAGATTGAAAGCTTTTCTTTCTTACCTCCAGTTATTAAAAGAATTTTAAATGAATCTAGTTTATCTGGTATTATTAATATTTTTGGTAATTTAGTTAATACTGATAGTAAATATGAGAAAGCTTTAGATGTTGCTATTGCAAGTTCTAGAAATTTTATCATTACCGAAAGCGAAATGGATTCTAAGAATGCGGTTAATTATTTAAAAAGAGAAAATCTTGGTAGATGTACTTTCTTTCCTCTTGATATTATAAAGGGCAGAGAAGTTGATTATGAAACTATAAATAATTTATCAAATAATAATGATTTTATTGGTACACTTGATTCTTTAGTTTCTTATGATAAAAGATTTGAAAATATTGTTAAAAATCAATTAGGATTAATACTTATTAGTAATGATTTAGATTCAAGTACTAGACTTTCTAAGTATGTTAATAGAAGATTTAAAGTTATATCACTGGATGGTGATGTTATTAATGTTGGTGGTTCTATTACAGGTGGTTCTTTAAAGAAAAAAGGTAGTGCTATTACTTTAAAACAAGAAATTTCATTTTTAAAGGATAGTTTACTTAATAAAGAAGAAGAAAAGAAAAACATTCAAAAAGAGATTGAAGAAATTAACATATTAAGTACTAAAGTAAATGATAAGTATTTAAAACTTAGTCATTTAGAAATAGAATATAAAAATAATTTGGATACTTATAATAGGGAGCTTTCTGAACTTGAAAATAAAATTGCTAATTTAGATGTTGTAATTAGTAGTTTAAAGAAAGTTACTTCTAATAGTTTATCTAGTGCATTAGAAGATATTTTAAAGAAGTATAATAATCTTAATAATGATAAGGATATTATTAGTAAAGATATTGATGATAATAATAAAGAGATTGATAGAATTAAAGATAAGATTGATGAAGTTAGTAGTTTATATAAAATTAAGAATAGTGAGATTCATAATTTAGAAAAGAATATTAATGAGATTACTATTAAACTTGCTTCAATTGATAATAAACTTGATAATGCTTTAAATATTTTAAATGAAGATTATACTTTAACATATGAAAAGGCTAGAGAAAATTATTCTCTTACTATTGATCGTGATTTAGCTTATCAAAAGGTTATGATTATAAAGAGTAATTTAAAGAAAATTGGTATGGTTAATTTAGATGCTATTGCTGAATATGAGGATGTTAAAACTAGATATGATTTCTTATGTAGTCAAAAAGATGATTTGCTTGGTGCTATTAATACTTTAAATGAAATTATGAAAGAGATGGATAGTGTTATTGAGGAAGAATTTACTAAAACTTATTATGCTTTAAATGAAGAGTTTGATAAAGTATTTAAGTGTTTATTTGGTGGAGGTAGTGCTAAACTTAACCTTACTGATAAAGATGATATGTTAAATACTGGAGTTGTTATTTATGCTTGCCCTCCTGGAAAGAAATTAAAATCTATTAGTTTACTTTCTGGTGGTGAAAAGACTTTAACTGCCATTAGTTTATTATTTGCAATTCTTAATATTAGAAAAGTTCCTTTCTGTTTGTTTGATGAGGTCGAGGCTGCTCTTGATGAAGCTAATGTAGATACTTTTGGTAAATATTTAGCTAATTATAGAAATAAAACTCAGTTCTTAATTATTACACATAAAAAGAAAACCATGGAATATGCTGATACTTTATATGGTATTACTATGCAAGAATCTGGCGTTTCTAAACTTGTTAGTGTAAAATTAAATGAACATGTTAATTAGTAGGTGATTATATGAGACTTGTTCCAAATATGTATAAAAATAAAGTGGAAGATATTCCTTATAAAAAATTAAAGAGTATGGGTATTAAGGTTCTTTTATTTGATCTTGATAATACTCTTGCTCTTTTAGATGAGGTAGAATGTCCTATAAGAGTAGTTAAATTAATTAATAAATTATCTAAAGATTTTAAAGTTTTCATAATTACTAATGGAAATGGTAAGAGAGCTTTACCTTATAAGGAAAAACTTGATATTGAGATTATTAGTAAAGCTATGAAACCTTTTACTAGAGGACTAAGAAAACTTCATAAAGAATATCATTTTAAGAAAGATGAAATGGTTATGATAGGGGATCAATTAATTACTGATATGATTTCTGGAAAAAAATATGGTATAATGACAATACTTGTTGATCCTTTAGGAAAAAAGGACTTGAAAATGACATACTTTAACAGATTGTTAGAGAAGATTATTTTTAAGTATTATGCTTCTAAAGGAGTGTTTAAAAGAGGTAGATATTATGAGTAAAATTTGTGAAGGGTGTGGAGTTGTTTTACAAGATGAAAATATTAAAAATCCTGGATATACTACTTCACTTGATAATAATTTATGTATGAGATGCTTTAGACTTAAAAATTATGGTGAATATGAAAATGTTACAAAGTCTGAAGATGAATTCTTAGAATTATTAGATTCTATTAATGAAACTAAGGATTTAGTTGTTTATGTTGCAGATATTTTAAATGTACCAGAAGACTTAAATTTATTTAGAGAACGTTTAAATAATAATGTTATTCTTGTTTTAAATAAAAGGGATGTACTTCCTAAAAGTGTTAATGAGTTAAAACTTGTACAGTACTTTAAAGAAAGATATACATTCTTTAATGATATTATTATTATAAGTAGTGAGAAAAATTATAATATTGATTACTTATTAGCACGTATAAAGTTTTTTCAAACAACAAAAAATGTTTATGTTATTGGAAATACTAATGCAGGTAAAAGTACTTTAATAAATAAATTAATTAAAAATTATAGTGATAGTGAAAGAGAACTTACCATTTCACCACTTCCTAGTACAACACTTAGTAGTATTTCAATTGTTATTAATGATTACTTAACTGTTATTGATACACCTGGTTATACTTCAAATAATTCAATTACAGCTTATATTAATAGTAAAGAATTAAAAATACTTAATGCTAAAAAAGAAATAAGACCTAAAACTTATCAAATTAAGAAAGGTCAAAGTTTAATTATTGATGATTATGCAAGAATTGATTATTTAGATGGCGATAGAAATAGTTTTACTTTATATATGTCTAATAATATTAAAGTTAAAAAAATAAATACTTCAAGACATGATACTCTTTATAATTTAAATAAAAAAAATATTAGTGCTTCTTATAATAAAGATTTAGTTATTGAAGGACTTGGGTTTATTAAAATGGTTGAAAAGTGTAATTTTGATTTATATTTAGATCAGAAAATTAATAATTTTCTTAGAGATAATTTAATTTAATTATCTTTTTTTGTTTTTTTGTAAAGAAATTGTTTAATTTACGTTTTTGCTTTTATTAATAATTTATAGGTGTTATAATTTTTATATAAGGATGTGTTTTTATGGCCAAAAGAAAGAAAAGAAGAGAAAAAAAAGAATTTAAATATGTAGCTGAATTATTAGGAATAGTATTTATTCTTATTTCTATACTTGGAATAGGTAAATATGGTGTTGTTGGTAGAATGCTATCATCATTTTCATTATTTCTAGTTGGTTCTATGTATTTAGTATTTCTTGTTGTTATTTTTATACTTGGTTCATATATGATTATAAAAAGAGAAAAGCCTAATTTCTTAAGTACTAAATTAATTGGTATTTATATTGCTACAATTGGTTTGCTTGTTTTAATGCATAAGGAATTTGTTGTTCAAAATGATGGAAATTCTATGAATATTTTCAAGGAAACTATTAATCAATTAGTTGCTGGCTTTAATTTTATTAATAGTACTGGATATGTTAAAGATGCTTTTGCTGTTGGTGGAGGTTTGATTGGTGCTATTTTTGCAATTATTTTTGATGCATTATTTTCTCTTGCTGGTATGGAGATTGTTGCATGGGTAATGATTATAGCTGGTATTTTATTATTTACTGGTTTTTCTATTGCTGATCTTATATTTGAAAAATATAGTGAAATGAAAGAAAATAATGCAATTAAAAAAGAAAAGAAAAAATTGCTTAAAAAAGAGAAAGAATTAGAAGCTAAAGAAAAGAAGAGTCTTAATAGTGTTATTATAAGTGATGGTAATGATACTAATATAGAACCACCTAAAAAGGTTATTAATAGTATTTCAGAAATAACTGATGCTTCTAAGAATGTTTCAGATAAACTACAGGAAGCACCAATTCAATCTGCTTTTCATGATAATGTTAGTGCTAGTTATGAACTTCCACCTCTTGATATATTAAGTAAGCCC
>OMQW01000072.1 GCA_900313345.1 uncultured Eubacteriales bacterium | reverse complement strand
CTTTAACAAACATATCATCAGTTGGAAGTTTAAGTTCGTAAGTTGCTGTTTTTAAATTATTATCTTCTGAAGTTTTTTCACCTAAGAAATTACCATTTCTAAGCTCAGGATAAAAATCAAATGTTAATTTCTTATAAGCAAGCATATTATACTTTCTAACGCTTCTTTCTTTCTTTCTAAAATCATTCTCATCTAAATATTCGAATATAAATTGTTTTTCTACATCTTTCATATATTGAACCCCCCTTTAATTAAAAGTACAATCATGTACTTCATCCTCAAAGTAAACATATTATAGCACTTTTAATAATTTTTGTCAAACAAAATATCGATTTTCAAGAAAATTTACTTCTTTTTACATTAAAAATCGTTCTTTTTTTGTAAGAATAAATGATTTTTCTTACTGAACTATTTGAAAATAATGAATAATTCAATAAATATAAATCCTTTTTATTAACTTTGAAATCATCTAAATCAATATATAATACATCATTAATAATTTTATAGTCACCAATATTAATATTCTTAATAGTAGTTATCAAATTATCTTCATATATATAGTTATATGAAAGTTTATCAATAACTATATCAATTTTATTACGCTTATCGTTTACATATTTTGTAACAGGTACAATATAACTATTATTATTAATATTAAATTTATAATAAAGTATAACTTTTGAAATATCATTTCTACTTTCAATATTGTATTTTTTATTTATTCCAAATTCCCTATAAAATATTTTTGGGAATGAACTATCTATATCATTTATATTTTTACCATTAATAAGTAATTTTATTCCATCAATATTTTTAATACTAAATATACTATAGATAAATGATTCCAATTCTTTTCCATCAATCATTCGATTAACATTAATAATAGCAACATTGTCATTAAAGCTAATATCTTCAATTTTCAAATTTCTACCTATACTATTTTTAATTCCTGTAGGAAAAACATAATATTTTGATTTAAAGATTAATGTTCTAATTATACCCTCTTTACTTTTTTCATCTATTTTTACTGGATATCTAATTAGAAAATTATCACTGTTTAATGCATAAATACAATAACTATCATTTAAAGTCTTATAAACAATTCTATCGCTATATTTAATCTTATTTTCAATTCCAGGTATCATATAAATGGATAAAATAATTAAACAACTAAGAGAACTAACAAAAATTTTTTTTAGAGCGTTTTTTCTCAACATAATATCACCTAATAAATTTTATGTATAAAAAAAGAGTAATACCACTCTAATCTTTAAAGACTTATTTCACCTAAGCGTAAAAGTTCTACTAAAGCTTGAGTTCTACTCTTAACACCTAATTTTTGTATTACATTTGAAATATGATTTCTTACTGTTTTAGAACTAATAGATAATAAAAATGCTATTTCATTGGTACTCTTATTTTCTAATAAATAATTGAATATAATTTTTTCTCTTTCAGTCAATATATTCATAAAGCCCTCCATATAAATATTATATGAAGCATTAATAATAATGTACTATTTCTTTTGAAACTTTACAGATATATTAAGTTTATTTTTAGAAAGATTTTGAGCTTCACGCATAACCTTAACAGCTAAATCCTTATCATGATTTGTACTTATACAAATTATCTTTAAATTTGAATTATCAGAAAATTTAGCAAAACAATTTAGTTTCAAATTATTACTTAGGGCTTTTTCAATATTTTCCTCAGTACCTTGAATTACACCAATTGTTTTTAATTCTTCATAATAATTATTTTTTTCTTCACCTGTACTCCTTGTATCAGCAAGTTTTTCTTCAATTTTTTTCTTTTTCTCTTCTCTTTCCTCATTAGATGCTTCTTTATATGTCTCAATTGCATCTAATTTTTTTATATTACTCTTAATATTACTACTATTTTTAATGTTTTTATTATAATTGAACACATCAGTTGGCATAGTAACATAATAAACACCTAAAACTAACACTAAACTAAATAATGTTAAAAACCATAAACTTTGTTTACTCATAAAAAAATCCTCCTAATTCTAATAGAATATATGAGGATTATATAAAAAATATAACTTATTTATTTAAATTTTCCAAAGCTTTAATAATAGCATATTTACCACTATCATAAGTTAAAGACCCTTGTTGATAAGCAATAAATGGTTCTCTTAAAGGTCCATCACAACTAATCTCAATAGAACTTCCCTGAGTAAATGAACCACTAGCCATAATTATTTTATCAAGATAGCCAGGCATATCATCAGGTATAGGTAAATAAGAGGCATCAATAGCACTGCCCATTTGTATCCCTTGTACATATTTAATTAATAAATTAGGATCATTAAATGTAATTGCAAGCACAATATCGGCATGACCCTCATTATATTTAGGACTAGTTTTATAACCTAATTTTTCTAAAATATAACTAGTTAATATATTTATCTTTAATGAACTTGAAACCGCATTAGGTGCCATATAAATACCCATTAAAAGAGTTCTATTTATACCAAGTGTAGGACCTACTTCTCTACCCTCGCCAGGAAGAGTTAATCTTTCACCAACAAGTTCTATTAAATCATTTCTACCTGCAACATAGGCTCCATTAGGGCTTATACCACCGCCTAAATTCTTAATTAAACTTCCAACTGCAATATCACATCCAGAATAACCTATTTCATGTTCGCTAGTAAACTCGCAATAACAATTATCAACCATAACAATAGTATCTGGAGAAATACTTTTTATCAAATTACAGACTTTTTTTACTTTATCTAAACTAAGACTTTCTCTAGTAGAATATCCCCTACTTCTTTGTATTTCAATAACGCTAACTTTATTATTTTTTAAATAATTAGAAATTGCATCATAATCAAAATCATTATTAATTAAATCTATTTGATCATACTTTATACCAAAAGACATTAAACTACTAGAATTTTCTTTTAAACCTATAACTTCATCTAAAGTATCATAAGGTTTGCCACTAATTGAAAGTAGTAAATCATTTGGTCTTAATAAAGCAAAAAAAGTAACATTTAAAGCATGAGAAGCAGAAATAAATTGATTTCTTACAATTGCATCAGGAAATTCTAACACTCTAGCAAATATTTTTTCAATCTTACTTCTTCCACTATCACCATAACCATAACCAGTAGTAGAAGCAAAATCAGCTTCGCTTAAAGAGACTTCATGAAAAGCATCCAAAACATTTTTTGTCTTTAAATAAGAAATTTTATCTATCTTCTTAAATTCTTCACTAAGAAAATTTTCAGCATCAATAACTAAATCATAAATATTTTTAATCCCCATAACTACCTCCATTTATTTTTATTATTTGATTATTAATATAAGTATTTTCAAAAGATAAATAATAAATAAAATTAGCAATCTCATCAGGTCCAGCAAATCGATTAAGATAAATTTTTTCTTCTTCACTCTTAATATATTCTTCGTCTAGATCTTTCATTTCATTAGGAGTCTTTACCCATGAAGGAGCTATTGCATTTACTTTTATAAAGGGAGCATACTGTGTAGCTAAGCTATGAGTAATAGAATTAATAGCAGCTTTAGAAGCATCATAATCAAGTGACATTGGATAATATTTATCAATACCATTAGTACTACTTAAATTAATAATAGAACCATTTTTGTTTTTATACATCAAATCTCCTATCGCTCTACTAATATTAAATGTACCGTAACAATTAACTTCAAAAGTTCTCATAAAATTAATTTTATTTTTTTCTTCATATAAAGAATCCAAACATACTGCACTATTATTTACAAGAGTATCAATAACTATATTATTATTTTTTATAAAATTAACAACATTATTAACATCTTCATCATTAGAAATATCACATTTTAAAATTTCTACCTTTATATTATATTCTTTTTCAAATTTAGTTTTTAAATTAATTGCATTATCTAAACTATTATTATATAAAATAATTAAATTTTTATTTTGTTTGGCAAAAACTTCAGAAATAGCACTTCCAAGACCAGAAGCTCCACCAGTTATAATTGAATAATTATTCATACTATCCCTCTTTTTCTATGACAAATTATAAACTAAAATAAACTTTTTGTAAATAAAAAAGTAGTCATAATGACTACTCTACATTACTTGTATCAGATAAAGTAACTAATACTTCTCTTGGCTTAGAACCATTTTGAGGACCTATTATACCATTTTCTTCTAATTGATCTATTATCCTAGCCGCCCTATTATATCCAACACTAAATTTTCTTTGTATTAATGAAGCAGAAGCTTTACCAGTTTCTACAACAAATTTAACTACCTCATCATAAAGTGCATCCTTATCATCACCAGAAGCACCTTCACTAGAAGAAAGGTTATCTGAAGAACTACTATCAGAAGAACTACTTGTCTCTAAATTCATTAATGCTTCATCATAATTAGTTTCACTTTGCTTAGAAACAAAATCAATAATTTTTTTAATTTCATCATCATTAATAAATGACCCTTGAATTCTTGTAGGACTATTAGCTCCAATTGGTAAGAAAAGCATATCACCTTTACCCAATAATTTTTCAGCACCAGTTTGATCTAATATTGTACGAGAATCAATACCAGAACCAACAGCAAAAGCAATTCTTGAAGGAATATTAGCTTTAATTAAACCAGTAATTACTTCAGTAGAAGGTCTTTGAGTAGCAACTATTAAATGCATACCAGCAGCACGAGCCTTTTGCGTAATTCTTAAAATTGAACTTTCAACTTCTTTAGCAGCAACCATCATTAAATCAGCAAGCTCATCAATAATAATAACTACATAAGGCATCTTTTCACCTTCACTAGGATGCTTAGAAATATAATCATTATATGATTCTATATTTTTAGTTTTAGTATTAGCAAAAACCTGATAACGTCTTTCCATTTCTCCAACCATTTTTTGAAGAAGGACAGATGCTTTCTTAGGATCACTAACTACAGGACACATTAAATGTGGAATACCATTATAAACAGAAAGTTCAACAACTTTAGGATCAACCATTGCAAGTTTAACTTCATCAGGTCTAGCTCTCATAAGAATAGAACAAATAATACCATTTACGCAAACAGATTTACCAGAACCAGTAGTACCAGCAATAAGTAAATGTGGCATTTTATTAATTTCACAAGTTTCAACATTACCCATGATACTCTTACCTAAAGGTGCAACTAATTTATTTTCCTTTACCTTTTCAGTACTCATCACTCTATCAGCCATTGTTTCATAAAAACTTACTGAATTAGCTTTATCATTAGCAAACTCAATACCAACAGTTTTCTTACCAGGTATTGGTGCTTCAATTCTAACGTCTTTTTTAGCAAGTGCAAGAGCAATCTCTTTATTAATATTTAAAAGTCTATTTAATTTAGTACCAGATTGAATTTCAAGTTCATATTGTGAAACTGTAGGTCCAACATGTACTTCTACAACTTTACCAATAATATTAAAATCTTTTAATACTTTTTCAAGATTAATTATATTTTTTTCAATTGCATCATTATCAGCACCTTTATTTTTTCTTCCGGG
>OMQW01000080.1 GCA_900313345.1 uncultured Eubacteriales bacterium | reverse complement strand
GTAGCGCCGGAGAGATTCGAACTCACGACCTATCGGGTATGAACCGATTGCTCTAGCCAACTGAGCTACAGCGCCAAATTACATAAGAAATTATAACAAATTAATTTAAAACTTGCAATACTTTTTAAAACTTTTTATAATTATACTAGGTGATGATATGAAAAGACTAATAAATATAATACTTTCATTAGTAATACTTATAGATATTTTATTTTTAAGTATTACAATTAATATAAATCTTTTTAGTAAAAATAATAATATAAAAAAAATAAATAATAAAATAAATTATATAGAACTAACTAATATAGAAGGTAAAAATTTTAATACTAAAAATTATTATGATAATTTTTATAAAGATCTAGTAAATGAAGATATAAATAGTAGTGATATAGAAAAAATATATAAAAGTAAAACTTTTAAAGATTCAATGTATAAAATAGAAAATGATAATTTAAAATATTTATTAAAAAGAAAAGATTATCAAAGACTTACGACAAAAGAATTAAATAATAAATTTAAAAAAGAACTAAATGATGAAAAACTATCTAATAAAGTATCAAAATATACATATGAATTAGTTAATATAGAAGATGAAATAAAATATAATATAGATAAAGTTCCAACAAAGTACACAAATACTTTAAGATATTTAATATCAACAACATTTAAAATAATAATACTATGTACAATGATTATTTCCATAATTTTAATATTCTTTATAAACAAAGACAAATTTATAGCATATATTTTTATCCCTTCCCTTATAGTAGGAATAATTGATTTAATATTAGGATTATCAATTGATACAATTATGTATAATAAATTATCAAAATTTATATATATGCTTTCTAAAAGCTTCATAAATAATTATATAACAAAGCTAATATTTACAAGTTTAATAATAATATTAATTAGTTTATTTTACTTATCAGTATATGAAAAAGTTGAAAGCAAATTCAAAGTTGTCTTAAAAAGTAGAATAAAGAAACAAATTGAAGAAGAAATCTAAAAGTTTATTAGTTGATATTTAAAAAAAATATGCTATAATAAATAATAGATTAATAAAATATTGGAGGATTAAATATATGGCATTAAATAATTTTAAAAAAATATTCAGTGGCGATGCTGAAATGGAAGAAGAAAGTACAGTAGAAGAAGATTTCTATTCAACTACTAGAGAAAACTATAAACAAGAAAATGGAACTGCAGGAAGCAAAATGATGCTTTTAGAACCTCGTGCATATTCTGAATCACAACAAATAGCAGATTACCTAAAAGCAAGAAATGCAGTAGTAGTTAATTTAAAAAGAGTAACACCAGATCAAGCTAAGAGAATAGTTGATTTTTTAAGTGGAACTATTTATGCAATTGGTGGAGATCTTCAAAAATTAGGTGGAGGAATTTTCTTATGTACTCCTAATAATGTTAATGTTGAAGGTAAAATAACTGACGAAAGAGAAGCAGCTAAGAAAGAAAAAGAAGCAGCTAAAAAAGAAGATGACGAATTTAACTGGTAATATATAAAGGGTGTGATCCCATATGGAAAAGTTTAGTATAGAAGAAAATGGATATAATAAAGAAGAAGTTAATAATTTTATTAATGATGTTATAATTCGTACTGAAGACATTGTTAATAGATGCATCGAGCAGCAAAAAGAAATAGAAAGACTTCAAAGTAAAATAAAAGAGTATGAAGAAAATGCTTTTATGGCTAAAAATACAATTGGAGCTGCTAAACAAAAAGAAAATTTAATAATAACAAATGCAAAAAATATGGCAAGTAGAATATTAAATGAATCACTAATAAAAGCAGAACAAAAAGATAAAGATAGAGAACTTCTAGAAAGAAACATGAGAGTCTATAGAAGAAAGATGCGTGTATTAGTAGAAGAAGAAAAAGCTATACTAGATGAGTTTGATGATATAGAACTACTAGATGACAACAATTAGTTGTCATTTTTTATTTACTAAAATAGATAAAAATGATATTATAATTATAAGAATAGAAGGTGTAATAATGAGAAAAAAAGAAGGATTTACATTAATTGAATTACTAGCATCAGTTGTTATATTAAGTGTAATTATGTTAGTAGCAGTATCAAGTGTTAATAAAGCATTAACAAAGGCTAAAAATAAAACATATATTAGCGATTCTGAAAAAATAATGCATAGTGCAAAGGCTCTTTATAATAAAGATACAACAATAAATGAACCAACTGAAAGTACATGTGTTGTCTTTCCAATTGATAGTTTAGAGTTAGTAACACAAACAGGACCAAATAATGGAGAATATATACAAGGATATTCATTTGTTACTATAAATACTATTAATAATAAATTAGTATATAGAGTTCAAATACTAGAAAAATATAAAAATAATAAAAAACTAAGTTATCAAGGAATCCCATATTCAAGTAATGTAAACTTAAATGAAGTTAAATTAAATGAAATGCTAGGAGGAACTAAAAAAGACTTTCTACCAATAACAGATTTAACTAATTTAGAAAACTGTAAAAATGGAACAATTACACCAACTAACAACTCTTTTAATTTAGATCCAGATAAAGTATCTAAAGTGTACTATGATTTTGTATCAAATGGTGGAGAAAGTGCCGATATCGAAAGCCATGATTATAAATATAATGATGAGGTGGATTTAACACCAAGAGCATACAAAGAAGGTTATGAATTTGTAGGATGGAGTGCAAGAAAGAATATTACAAAACCACTGAAAGAAATATACATGCAGAGTAATGATATGACACTTTATGCTATCTTTAAAAAGAAACATTCATCTAAATTTATATATAATGAGCATGATAAAGATAATGACCATACTGATAAAGTAAAAGAAGTAGAATTAAGCTGCTACACATATAATAGAGAAGATTCTTGTGATTATAAATTTCCTAAAGAAATAAAAAATTCCACAAGTATTAATAATACTAAATATTATGGATACTCTAATAGGTATGGAGATAAGAGAGAAATAGAATCTTTAAATAGTAATGCAGAAGTATATTACGCTTTATATAAAGTTGAAAATATAGTAACACTAAAAAAAGGTGATAATGTAATTAATATAGATAAAGATAGTATTAAATGTACAGGATATAGTTTATATGATGGTGAAAAATATAATAACCCATTATGTGATGTAACATTACCAAACTTTACCGCTAAGAGTGGATATAAAAAATATGGATATAAAGAAACAATCGCTGTAACAAAAACTATAAAAGAACAAGAAACTGTATCTGTAGATAAAAGCCTAACACTATATGCATTAGTTAGAGATGATTATATTCCAAAAGATATAGTACTATCAAAAGAAAGTGATTCTACTGTATCTAAAAGTCATACTGTAACAGTAACAGTTGAAGATGATACATCAGGATTAGCAGATACACTATATTTTAAATATGGATTTAGTAAGACAAAAACTGATGAACCAACTACATATTATGAAAAAGAAGTTAATACAAAAGGTGAAAAAAAATATTCATTTGATGTAAATGATAATACATTAACAGGTGATTATTATCTATGGGTAGTACCTATATTTTATGTAGATAAAACTGGAAATGCTAATACTAAAACTAAGATATCTAATGGTACATTTAAATTTAATAATGATGGAACAATAAATCTAGTAGAATCAAAAGTAATGAGTTTTGATTCTAACGGAAATAAAATAGATATAAATAATACTGAATTTGATACAGAAATGAGACAAACAATTAGATTAAAATTAAAAGTAAATTCATTAGTATCAGATAGTATTTATAATGAAGATGTTTTCAATAAATCAAAAGTATATATAGGTGGACAAGAAGTATCAGGATGTATATTTACAGTAGATTCATCTACTAATAATGTTTATTTAACTATACCTGAGACTAATAAATATTTTGGTTCTTTATCAATAAGTGTTCCAAAAGGAGCTGTAAGTGATGCAAGTGGAAATGTTACATTAGCAGCAACATTAAGTCCAGCATTGACATGCGTTAACATAACATATTCAATTAGTTATAATTTAGATGGTGGATCATTAAGTGCATCAAATAGAACAACATATACTAAACATGATGATACATTTACTTTAAATAATCCTACTAAAACTAATTATGAATTCTTAGGATGGACAGGAACTAATGGATCAACACCACAAACAAATATAACAATTCCTTTTGGTTCAACAGGAATTAGAAATTATACAGCAAATTGGAAATTGTTAAAATTTAATATAACAATTAACACAGATGGTGGATCAATTTCAGGAGCACCAACATATTATATAGCAGGAACTGGAACAGGATATATACCACTACCAAAAAAAGCAAATTATGTGTTTAAAGGATGGACAGGAACTGGACTATCTAGTGCAACATCTAATGTTAAAGTAGGAACGAAATCTCAACAAGATATTAGTCTAAAAGCAACATGGGCATATGGTTTAAAAACTTGCCCTTATGCAGGTTCTAGTATAGATGGTCAAGCTGGTATTTCTATAACATATATTGAACCATGGAATTCAGGAATTCCAGGAGTAACATATGGACATGATGGTAATGGACATGGTGGAGCCTTAGTACACTATAAATGCAATTACTGTGGTGGAACAGGATATAAATACGTAGCAACAAGAAACTCAGATGGCGCCTTAGTTTACTATGAACCACATGGCGTATCACATCGTCAAATATCTAATGGAGAAACAACACCAAATACATATGCAACTATAAATTAAGACTTTTATAAGTCTTTTTTTGACTTTTTTAGAAAAAAATGGTATAATATGCAAGTATTAATTAGGGGGAATAAAAATGTCTAAAAGAACAGATTATGAGATAAATAATTTATTATATAACTTTAAACAAAGATTATATTTAAAAGTAAAAGAATACTTAGATATTAAAGAAAGATATAAAAACTCAAAAGTAAGAATAGAAATATTAAAAAACTTATTAGAAATGCTAGAAGAAGAAGAAAATTTAAAAGATAATATAGCAGGTATTGGTATAACAATGGAAATATGTTTAAGTAAAGAAATATCAGATAAATTCATTGATACATTATTTGAATTAACTAATAATACTTATTATTTAACTAAAGATGAAGAAAATTTTAGTGCTGAAAAAGTAGAATTTCTAAATAAATATAAAAGAATATTAATTTATGCACAAAGATTATTAAATCTTGAAGTAATTCAAAATAGAAAAGACCATAAGTTTTTAGAAACACATAAAGATGAAATAATATCGTATAAAAAAATTCAATCTTCTTTAAAGTATAATAACTATATAGAACAAAGAGAAATAGATTCTTTAAAAAAATTCTTTGATGAAGAAGATTTACCTACTAGAAAACAAATAGCAATCTATGAATTGATAAATGAACATAATATTAAATTAAATAATAATGGCATTAGAGTTAGTAAAAAGTCACTTGATATATTATTAGATAAATATAATAAATTTAATATAGATTATAAATATGATTATGTAGAAAACTTGGATAAGAAAATAATTAGTTATATAAGTTTAATAGATGATGATAATTACGAAGAAAATATAAAACTTCTACCTAAAATAGATGATGAATATATATCAATAGAAGAATTTGATTATATATATAGAACTATGTTAAATAAATATATTGATAAAATAGAAGAATGTAGAAAAAATCTAGAAGAAAATTATTTTGATATTGAAATAAGAAAAGTAATATTATTAGAATATCAAGATATAAAAAATAGATATTATAGAATACTATCAAAATATTCTGAAGAGCAAGAAAGATATAATAAAAAAGAAGCAGTTAAAGAAGAAATAAAAGAAATAGAAGAAGATAAGGAAAAAGAACCTATTAGAAATTTATTATATACTAGAAGAAATGAGCAATTTACGTATATTGAATCTGATTTAAAAGATATTCCAGAAGAATATTATGATAGAACTGAAAATCTATTAAAGAATTTTAAAGATGGAACTTTATCAGTAGATAAAATAAGAGCACTAGCAAGTAATTCTAAATTTAAAGGTTTTAGAGAATTAAAAGAAGATCAAGTAAGAATTGTATTTAAAGAAATAGGAAATAATAATTATTTAATTCTTGGTGCATCTGTTAAAAAAGTAGATAGTGATTCATTAATGCTATCAAAACTAGTTAATAGATATAGAAAACTAACTGATGAAGAAATTGAAATATTAAAAAATAATGCTAAAAGCGATGAAGAAAAAATATTTAAAAAATTAGATGATGATAAAAGAAAAGGTTCAAGATAATATTGAATAATAAATAAAAGTATGTTATATTAAATTCGTTAAGCAAATGCGAAAGACGTAAATATTTGAAAGTTTTTAGAGAGTTTATGATTGGTGAAAATAAACAATAAGTAAAATATTTAGAATCACTTTCAAGTGCCCTTTAAGGATAAGTTAAAGGCGAATAATGCACGTTAAGCATATTAAGTACAAAATTAAGGTGGTACCACGAGATCTTCGTCCTTTGTAAGATCTCTTTTTTTGTATATAAAGGAGGAAATTATGAAAGAATTTGAAAAACTAGAAACTGGTAGTGTTAGTGAAGTAGAAAAAAGTATTAGAAATAGTTGGGGAGGAATCCATAATATCTTAAATGAAACAATAGAAAACAGAAAAGATTGTGAAGAGTATGTATTTTATGATGGACCAATTTATGCCAATGCTAAACCAGGACTTCATCATGTATTTGCCAAAACTATTAAAGATGCTTTTTGCAAATATGAGACAATGAATGGTTATAAAGTACTAAGAAAGATAGGACTAGATACTCATGGACTTCCAATTGAAGTAAATGTAGAAAAGAAATTAGGATTTAATAATAAATCAGATATCGAAAAATTTGGTATTGAAAACTTCTGTAAAGAATGTAATAAAGAAACAGATTCTAATATAGATGAAGTTAAAAAAGTAACAGAAATGATGGGACAATTTATAGATGAAGAAAATCCATATATCACTTGTACAAATGACTTTATAGAATCAGAATGGTGGTTAATAAAAGAAATATTTAATAAAGGTTTAATCTATCATGGAAATAAAGTATTACCATATTGTCCTAGATGTGGAACAGAACTTTCTCAAAATGAAGTATCTCAAGGATATGAACAAGATTCTGTTAATTCAGTAGTAATTCCATTTAAATTAGTAAATAGTGATAAATATTTACTTGTATGGACAACAACTCCATGGACATTAATTGATAATGTAGCAGCATGTGTTAATGCATCATATGATTATCTAGAAGTAGAATCTAAAGGATATACTTTTATTATAGGAAAAACATTAGCAGATAAAGTGTTAGGTGAAGACTATAAGGTAATTAAAGAATTTAAAGGTAGTGACCTAGTAGGATTAAAATATGAACAGTTCTTGCCATTTGCAAAAGTAGAAGGAAAAGCTTTTGAAGTAGTTGCAGATAACTATGTAACTGATGAAGATGGTACCGGAATAGTACATATAGCACCAGCATATGGTGAAGATGATAATAGAGTATGTCGCGAAAATGAAATAGCATTCTCTCAAAGTGTTAATAAAGATGGTGAATATACTGTAGGACCATGGATTGGTAGAGTAGTTACAGATAAAGAACTAGAACTAGATATTGTTAAATACTTAAAAGAAAACGATAAATTATTTAAAAAGCAAAAAATAGTTCATGATTATCCTCACTGCTGGAGATGTAAAAAACCACTTATATTCTATGCTAAACCAGCATGGTATATTAAAACAACTGCATGTAAAGATGAAATAATTAAACAAAACGAAAAGGTAAATTGGTTCCCAGATTATGTTGGTGAAAAGCGCTTCCAAAACTGGCTTGAAAACATGGTAGACTGGGGTATATCAAGAAATAGATATTGGGGATGTCCAATGCCTCTATGGACTTGTGACTGTGGACATGTAGAATGTATTGGAAGTTTAGATGAACTACAAGAAAAAGTAGTAGAAGACGTTAATGTAAGAGATATAGAATTACATAGACCATATGTAGACAATCTTCACATAAATTGTCCAATATGTGGTAAAAAGATGGATAGGGTAAAAGATGTAATGGATGTATGGTTTGACTCAGGAGCAATGCCATATGCCCAATATCACTATCCTTTTGAAAACAAAGAATTATTTGAAAGCCAATTCCCAGCAGATTTTATTGCTGAAGGAGTAGATCAAACACGTGGATGGTTCTATTCATTAATAGTTATATCAACATTAGTATCAGGAGTATCAAGCTATAAGAATGTTGTTGTAAATGACATGATGCTAGATGCTTATGGTAAAAAGATGTCTAAATCGGTAGGTAATATAATTAATCCAATAGATATAATGACAGAATATGGAGCAGATCCAGTAAGATTCTATATGCTTTATGCATCTCCTGTATGGACACCTTTAAAATTTGATGTTAATGGCTTAAAAGAAATATATTCTAAATATTATTCAACATTTAAAAATGCATACTCATTCTTTGAAATGTATGCTAATGCTGATAAAGTAGACCCTAGAACTTATCATATCGAAGTAAAAGATAGGGAACTAATAGATAAGTGGTTATTATCTAAATTAAATAAATTAGTTAAAGATGTAACAGATTCTTATGAAGAATATGATTTAAATAAAGTAGTTAAACTAATAGTTCCATTCTTAAATGATGATTTATCAAACTGGTATATAAGAAGTAACAGAAGAAGATTCTGGGATAGTGAATTAACTGATTCAAAGAAAAGTGTTTATGAAACAACTTATGAAGTATTAAAAACACTTGCACTTCTAACTGCACCAATAACACCATATATTTCAGATGATATATATAGAAAACTAACTGGAGAAAAATCAGTACATCTAGCAGACTTCCCTAAATATGATGAAAATCTAATTAATGAAGAAGTAGAAGAAAAGATGGACTTAGTAAGAGATATATGTAGTTTAGGTAGAGATGCAAGAGAATCAGTAAATATTAAAGTAAGACAACCTATAAATGAAGTTATTCTAGATAAGAAAGTAAAAGATATTATTGGAGATCTAGATAGCGTAGTAAAAGAAGAATTAAATGTTAAAAATATCACATATAAAGAAAATATGACTGAATATTTAACATACTCTTTAAAACCAAACTTTAAAGTACTAGGTAAAGCTTTAGGATCAAAGATAAAAGATTTACAAGAAGTACTAAGAAACATGACTAGTGAAGAGTGTTTTGAAGTATCTCTAAATCCAAAGACAATCAAATTACAAGAAGAAGACTTTGAATTAAATAGTGAAAACACTTTAGTATCTCTAGATGTTAAAGAAGGTTATGCTGCAAGAAGTGATTCTAAAACAGTAGTAGTATTAAATACTAACTTAACAGAAGAATTAATATTAGAAGGACTTGCAAGAGAATTTGTAAGAACTATTCAAGCACTAAGAAAAGAAAAAGATTTTATAATTACAGATCATATTAATATATACTATTCTGGAGATAATGACATAGATAAAATGTTTAGCTTATTTGAAGAATATATTAAAGGTGAAACTCTAGCAGAAAAAATAATTAAAGAAGAAAAAGGCAAAGAATATGATTTAAATGATCATAATTGTCTAATAGATGTAGAAAGATTATCATAAGATAATCTTTTTATTTATCGATTTTTGTGATAAAATGTAAATAGAAAGTAGAGTATATGTATGAATAATATATTAAAAAATTCAAAACTAACATTCATATTAGGTGGAATTATCTTTAGCACAATAAGTGTTTATGCATATTCTTATAATGCTAAAGAAATAAACTTTAAATCCAAGGATGCTAATTGGAAAGCAAACAATGTAGAAGAAGCAATCAATGATCTTTATAGTTCTAATTATTCTTATAAAGTTACAAAAACATATGAAACTGATCAAACTAAGGACATTACAATACCTGATTGTGATAAGATTTTTATTACAGCAAATTATCCTGTTAGTGGAATAGGATATGACTATGAATTGGATGAAAATGAAAGAATAAATGCTTTTTTAAATAAAGTTGGTGATTCCGTAAACATGGATCAATATATAAAGGATAATAATAATAGGACACAAACTATAACATGGACTGAAAAAAATAAATTAAATATTAAAAGACAAGATTCGTTTGGAGCAGTAGCAATATATTTAATGAAAAAAATTAATAAATAAGAGGTAAAACATGAAAAAATACATTTATGGATTAATAACTGGAATAATAATTACGTCTTTTTTAGGTGTAATTGCAGTATGATATTCAGCAAAAGAAATTAGTTTTAAACCTAAAGATACTAACTGGAAAGTAAAAAATGTAGAAGGAGCAGTAAATGATTTAAAATCAAATAATAAAACAAGTGGTTCTATAAAACAATTAGATATAAATCATATGACTAAAAATGAAGAGGACTTTCTTAAGTTATCAGGTACTAGTTTTTGGAATCAATATGGAACTGATAATACTGGATGGACATACTATAGAATGTTTGAAAATGTACTTCTTTCTAATAATGCATCATGGTGTTCAAAAGATATAACTAATCCATAAATAATTAATTTAGAATTTAGTGATAAAAAAATATAATTATGTTTTCATTATATCCACAAGGTGAGAATTTATCAGCTAGACTCCCAAAAGACATTTTAGTTGAATCTTCAAATGATAATATTAACTTTGATATGGTATTTGACGGAAAAATAGATAGTTCAAATTATGTATGGCATGACATAATTCTTGATAAATCATCTAATGAAAAATATTGGAGATTAACATTTAAAAACAGTTTTTCAGGAGACTATACTGCAGTAGGTGAAATGAAAATATATGTTCTTGATTAATAAAGAGTAGAAATCTACTCTTTATTTTTTTGCTAAAATAATGTAAAATATATGCGTGGTGATTTAATATGAAAATGCTTATAAAACCATTAGAGTTTAATGATAAATTAAATAATTATGATGGAATAATACTTCCACTTAAAGATTATAGTGTTAATTACAACACTTATTTTAATTTGGAAGAGATTAAAAGTATAAAAGAAAAATATAATAAAGAAATATTTATAGTTATTAATAGAATGATTATGAATAATGATTTAGAAAGTCTAAAAAATATTCTTTTAGAAATAGAAAAACTAAATATTAAAGGAATATTCTATTATGATATAAGTATTCTAGAATTAAAGAAAGAACTAAACTTAAAAACTGATTTAGTTTGGAATGCTAATCATATGGTAACTAATTATGAAACATGTAACTATTATTATTCTAAAGGAGTTAAGTACGCATATCTTTCTAATGAAATAACATTAGAAGAAGATTTAGAAATACTTAAAAGGTCTAAAATAATTCCGATGATTACTATGGTAGCATTACCAGTAATTGCAGACTCCTATAGAAGACTATTAACTAATTATAGTAAGGCACATAATAAAGAGTATAAAGAAAAATTAGTAGTAACTGAAAAAGTAACAAATGAAGAATATCTAGTAGAAGAAGATAAGTACGGAACTACTTTTAAATATAATAAAATATTAAATAATATTAAATGTTTAGAAAAACTAAAAGAAAATAATTTTCCATATTTAGTATTTATTGAAGATGGAATAGATAGTAATAATTTCTATAAATCTTTAGATTTAATTAAAAGTAATATAGAAAATAATACATCTATTGAAGAAGTATATAATCTTTTAGGTAGAAATACTGGATTTTCTTATAGAAAGACTATTTATAGGGTGAATAAGAAATGAAAAAGATAGAATTACTCGCTCCAGCAGGAGATTTAGAAAGATTAAAAATAAATTTATTATATGGTGCAGATGCTGTATATCTAGGTGGTGATAGATATTCACTTCGAGCTAACGCAAAAAACTTTACACTAGATGAATTAAAAGAAGGATGTGCTTTCGCTCATTCATTAGGAAAAAAAGTTCATCAAACAATTAATATAGTTTTTCATAACGAAGACATGGAAGGCGTTAAAGAATATATTAAAGAATGTGTAGAAGCAGGAGTAGATGCTTTTATTGTAAGTGATCCTTTTATTATAAGTTATATAAAAGAAAACTTTAAAAATGTAGAAGTGCACTTATCAACACAAAATTCAACAACTAATTTAATGACAGTTAAATATTTTGAAAATGAAAATATTGACAGAGTAGTTCTAGCAAGAGAACTTTCTAAAGAAGAAATAAAAGAAATAATAGATAATACTAATATTGATATAGAAGTATTTGCCCAAGGAGCTATGTGTACATGTTTTAGTGGAAGATGTGCCTTGTCAAGTTATGCAACTAATCGTGATGCTAACCGTGGAGGATGTGCTCAAGTTTGTCGTTTTGCCTTTAAAACAGATAATGAAGATTTTACTATGGCAACAAAAGATTTATCACTTGCAAGAAATATTAAAGACTTAATAGAAATTGGTGTTACAAGTATGAAAATAGAGGGAAGAATGCGTTCTATTTATTATTTAGCAACAGTAATAGGATCATACAGAAAATTAATAGATAACTATTATAATGGAACATTAACAGATGAAATAATGGATAAAGAAGTAAAAGTGTTAGATAGAGTAGCAAATAGAGATACATCTACTCAGTACTTTAAAGGTGATACTGATTACACTGATGAATATTTTACTGGAAGACAAGAAATATCAAATCAAGATTTTCTAGCACTAGTAAATGGTTATGAAGATGGAAAACTAATAGTATCAGAAAAGAATTACTTTACTAAAGGTGATGAAGTAGAAATATTTACACCAGATGGAAAAGTATATGACTATGTAATAGGTGATATTTATACTGCAGATGGTATAGTAGATGTTGCAAGACATCCTGAAGAAATACTTGGATTAGAATATCCTAATGAATTACCTAAGTTCTCAATGATAAGAAAGAAGATTAAATATGAATAGTATAGAAGAAGCTAGAAATAATTATTTATTAATAGATAATATATTATCAAAGTATGCTAGAAAAAGTTTAGATTATCATAGAATTAAAGAAGAACAATCTGATATTAGAACACCATTTGCAAGAGATGCTGATAGAATAATTCATGCTTTATCATATACAAGATATATAGATAAAACCCAAGTATATAGTTTTAAAGAAAATGATCATATATCAAAAAGAATAGTACATGTACAATTTGTAAGCAAAATAGCAAGAACTATAGGTAGAAGTTTAAGATTAAATACTGATTTAATAGAAGCTATCGCTTTAGGCCATGATATAGGACATACTCCACTAGGACATTTTGGTGAAAGTGTTTTAAATGAAATATCACTAAGAGAATTAAATGAAACATTTGCACACAATATCCAAAGCGTAAGACACTATATGTATGTTGAAAATAATGGTAAAGGATTAAATCTTTCTATTGAAGTACTAGATGGTATTATGTGTCATAATGGTGAAATAGTAGAAAATATTTATAAACCTGAAGAAAAAGATACAAATGAAGTATTAAGAGAGTTTAATAATAGTTATAAAGATTTAAAGAGTGAATCAAAACACTCTCCAATGACTTTAGAAGGTTGTGTAGTTAGAATATCCGATGTAATAGCATACGTAGGTCGTGATATAGAAGATTCTATTAATTTAGGATTATTTAAAAGAGAAGATATTCCAAAAGAAATAAGTGATGTTCTAGGAACATCTAATAGGGAAATAATAAATACTATAACAACTGATATAATAGAAAATTCTTTAGATAAACCTTATATTAAAATGAGTGAAAAAGTATTTAATGCTTTATTTAAATTAAAGAAATTTAATTATGATAATATCTATAGTAAATCTATGAGTGAAAAAGATATGGAATATTATAGAAATGGAATGAATATAGTATATAAAAAATATTTAGAAGACTTAGAACATAATAATAAAGATAGTCTTATATACCAAATATTTTTAAATAAACAAGTAGAAGAATATATTAAAAATACTAGTAATAAACGTAAAGTAATAGATTTTATTGCAGGTATGACTGATGAAATGTTAAAGGAGAATATTCTTAAATCTTTATAATCCTTGCAAAAAATAACAAAATATGTTATAATTAAGCAAGTTATGTTAAATACATATAAAGAAATAAATGAGGTGGAAAAAATGGCAACAAAAAAAGAAAATGTTGTATATTTAACTGAAGAAGGACTAAAAGAATTAAAAGCAGAATTAGATGATTTAATTAATGTTAAACGTCCTGCTAATATTATTTCAATAAAAGAAGCTAGAAGCTTAGGAGACTTATCAGAAAATGCTGACTATGATGCAGCAAGAAATGAACAAGCTCAAATAGAAGGTCGTATTAAAACAATTGAAAAAATGCTTGAGAATGTAGAAATTATCAAAGAAACTTCAAAAGATGAAGTAGGACTTGGTAGTACAGTTTCAATCAAATATGTAGATGATGATGATGAAGAAGAATATAAAATTGTAGGTAGCCAAGAAGCTAATCCTGATGATTGTAAAATATCTAATGAATCACCAATCGCTAAGGCAATTTTAAATCACAAAGTAGGAGACATTGTTTCAGTAGAAAGTCCTAATGGATCATACGACGTAGAAATAACTGAAATTAAATAAATAGCATATGCTATTTATTTTTTTTATCGTATAATATTACTTAAGGAGGTCTTTATGGTAGCAGGTATATTAGTAGAACTTAGTGCAAGAAATATTGATAAAGAGTTTGATTACAATATTCCAAGTAATTTAAAAGATATTCTTAAAGTAGGAATGTGTGTTAAAGTACCATTTGGAAGAATGATATTAGAAGGCATTGTACTAGAAATAAAAGAAGAAAATCTAGATAATTTAAAAGATATTATAGAAATACTAGATGAAGAAATATATCTAAATGAAGAATTATTAACATTAGGTAAAAAGATGAAAGAAAAAACATATAGTACTTTAATATCATGTTATGATACTATGCTACCTAAAGCCCTAAAAGCTAAAACAACAAAAAAGGTAAATATAAAATATGATACTTTTTATAAATTAGGTAATGTTAAAGATAAATTAACTAAAAAGCAAGAAGAAGTAGTAAATTTATTTAAAGATAAAGATTTAATTTCAAGAAAAGAAATACTTGAAGTATATAAAAATATAAAAGATTTAGTAAATAATAATATTTTAATTGAAGTAAAAAAAGAACATTATAGATTAAAGTATCTACATAAAGAACAATATAATTATACTTTAACAGAAGATCAACAATTAGTTTATGATGAATTTATTAATAGTAATGATTCTATATATTTATTACATGGTGTAACTGGTTCTGGTAAAACAGAAGTATATATGAAAATAATAGATTATTATTTAAAGCAAGGTAAAACAGCAATAGTTTTAGTTCCAGAAATAAGTTTAACACCACAAATGGTTAATCGTTTTACAAGTCATTTTGGTAATATTATAGCAGCCCTTCATTCAGCACTTTCAGAAGGTGAAAAGTATGATGAATATAGAAGAATATATAGAAATGAAGCTAAAATAGTAATAGGTGCTAGAAGTGCCTTATTTTGTCCATTAAAAAATATAGGTGTAATTATCATAGATGAGGAACATAGTACATCATATAAACAAGATGATAAAAACCCTCACTATAGTGCAGTTGATATGGCAATAGAAAGAACAAAATTAAATAATGCTAAATTACTTCTTGGTTCAGCAACACCATCTCTTGAGACATATGCAAAAAGTTTAAAAGGAATATATCATTTATTAACACTATCCAAAAGAGTTAATAATATGAATCTTCCAGATGTAAAAATAGTAGATATGAATTATGCGATAAGAAATAGTATAGGACATTTTTCTAAAGATCTAATAGATGAAATAAATGATAGATTATCTAAAAAAGAACAAGTAATATTACTGCTAAATAGAAGAGGATATGATACTGTAGTATCGTGTAAAAACTGCGGATATACTTATAAATGTCCAAACTGTGATATAACTCTAACTTATCATAAATCATCTAATCATTTAAGATGCCACTATTGTGGATATACAGTACTTAAAGATGACTTATGTCCAGAATGTCATGAAGATGG
>OMQW01000082.1 GCA_900313345.1 uncultured Eubacteriales bacterium | reverse complement strand
TCATTAATTCTTTAAGAATTCTTTCACCATCATTTAAAGTTAATCTAAATTGTTTTTCTTCATTTAATATCTTAGTTTTAACTTCAGATATATTTTTAGTAATGTAAGGATAAGCATCTTTCATAATTAAAACAACAGTATCAACTAATTTATACATAAAATTATCTTCTATGCCCAGTTTCTTACCTGCTCTAACACTTCTTCTTAAAAGTCTTCTAAGAACATATCCACGACTATTGTTAGAAAAATTTTCTCCATCACTAATGGCAAAAGTTAGTGCTCTAACGTGATCTGCAATAATCTTAAATTCTTTTTGTCCATTATAAGAAACACCACTAATTGATGTAATAGTTTCCATTAAAGGCATAAATAAGTCAGTCTCAAAGTTAGAATCAACTCCTTGAAATATCATACACCATCTTTCAAGACCAGCTCCAGTATCTATATTCTTATGAGGTAACTCTTTATATTCTTCTCTCTTCTTACCAGGTTCACTATTAAATTGAGAAAAAACATTATTCCAAATTTCAACGTATCTAGCTTGATCAATATCTTGTTTAAATTTTTCAAAAGCAGATTTATCATCTTCATCATAATCTTCACCTAAATCATAGAAAAGTTCAGAATCGGGTCCACAAGGACCACTACCTATTTCCCAAAAATTTCCCTCAAGAGGAATAATATGATCAGGAATCATTCCAACTTCCATCCACTTATTTAAACTATCTTGATCTCCTGTATAAATAGTAACATAAAGTTTTTCTTTAGGAATAGCAAAATAATCATCACTAGTTAAAAGTTCCCAAGCAAAAGAAATAGCTTCATCTCTAAAATAGTCTCCAATAGAAAAGTTACCCATCATTTCAAAGAAAGTTTGATGACGTTTAGTAACACCAACATTTTCTATATCATTAGTTCTAATACATTTTTGTATATTAGTAAGTCTTTTACATGGAGGAAGTTCTCTACCATCAAAATATTTTTTAAGTGGTGTAACCCCAGCATTAATCCATAATAGACTATCATCATCTTTAGGTATTAAAGAACTTGATTCCATTATCATATGTCCCTTACTTTCAAAAAATTTAAGCCACATATTTCTAATTTCTAAGTGTGTCATTTTACGCATATTATCTATTCTCCTTTACAATTACTCTAGCATTATTTTCTAAAGCTTCAAGTGTAGTATTTTTAATTTTTATATCAAAATCATTATAGTTATCAAGAGCTGTTTCTGTTATATGTTTTTTTTCATTATCATTTAAATTATTAGGAATATCCCTTTCAATATGAATAACTATACTATCTGGATAAGCCTCTTTTATAGATTCAATTTCTAAAGGAAGTCTAACATCAGGTATTATAAAAGTATCATAAAAATTATTAAGAATCTCGATATCTTCTAAACATCTATTAATAAAAAACTTTTCTTTGCCAAGTTTAACTCTAATAATATCAGTACCAAGAGTTTGAAGTAATTCTCTAGGCTTATCTTCTTCCTTACCATCCCAATCAAAGTAATGAAAACACATATCCTTTAAAGAATTAGCAATATGTATAATACATACTTTCTTACCTTCATCTTCAAGATCTTTTTTTAAATAATTAGCAAAAGTATCTTTTCCACTTCTTGCTTTACCACTAACTAAATAAATCATAATTACCTCCATATACGAGAAAAAGACCTACTTAGGAGGGCTATGCCCGGTACCATCCTAATTTGGTCTTAATTAATATAACGGCTCTCACCAAAGACTCCATTAGTAGCTTCCCAATAAACTATCATTAACTATTTTCACCATCCATAGTCTCTCTAAAATTAAGTTTATAAGTACTTATCTAACTTCAAAGTCCATATATAACAAACAATATTATTTTAACAAAATATACTTTTTTTTACAAGAATAAAATTATAAGTTTTTTATCTTTTTCATATAGTCTGTTTTTTCATTAATAAACTCTAAAATAATTTTTAAAGTAGCAATTGTTGGAGTAGCAAGTATCATTCCAATAACCCCAAAGAAATGACCAAATATAACAAGTCCAAGCATAATAACAACAGGATGCAATTTCATAGAATGACCCATTATTAAAGGTTGATAGAAATTATTTTCTAAGCTTTGACAAATCATAATAGAAATAATTGTAATTAAACCAGTAACAGGACTTATAAAAAAAGCATATAAAACAGCAGGAATAGCACCAATCCAAGGTCCAAAATAAGGTATTATATCAGTAAAAGCACAAAACATTGCGAAAACAAGAGGAGCTTTTAAACCAGCAATTGTAAAACCAATACTTTGAGTAATAAAAACTAAAAGCATAACAAGTAACACCCCATCAAAATATTTTCTAAGACTATGATTAATTCTAATAGTTAAGTCTTTAAAATCATCCATATATTTTAAAGGAATAAATCTTTTAATAAATTTAATACTACTTCTATAATCAATAGATAAATAAAAACCAATCATAATAGCAAAAACTAAGTTAGCAATAAATTTAAAAGTACTAATAGTACCACTAACTATATTAGTAGATAAATTTCCTTCAATATTAGAACTATAATTACTAATAAAGTTAATTATCTTATTTTTAACATCTATATTATTATCAAAGAAACTATCTAAACTATTAGTAACATCTCTTATAATATTAGGTAAATTTTTAATTAATGTACTACCCTCTCTAATTATAGAAGGAACAATTAAATATACCATAAATACAGCAATTAAAAGTAAAACTAAATATACAATAATAGAACTAACAACTCTAGGTATTTTTCTAGAAAGTTTATTAATAATAGGATTTAAGAGCCAAGCTATTATACATCCAGCAAATAAAGGAATAAGTAATTCTAAAAAATTAATAAATATATTTAAAATATCAAGTTTAATAAGTAAAAATATAGAAATTGCAACTATTCCAATAATAACTAAAGTATATAATATTTTACCAAGTTTTTTATATGTTTTAATAAGACTATTTAAGTCTTTATAATTAATATCATTTTTCATAATAATCTCCTTTGTAATATTATAACATATTTACATATATATCATAAAAATATATAATTAACATGGTGATATTATGTATGAAATAAATAAAAATGAAGAAAGCTTTTATGAAATAAAAGGATCTAAATTTATAAGTTATATATATAATGTAAAAAATATAGATGAAATAAAAGAAATAATTAAAGAAAAAGAAAAATTATATTCTGATGCTACTCATATAACATATGCTTATAATGTTAATGGTATTAAAAAAAAATCCGATGATAATGAACCTTCTGGAACTGCAGGAATGCCTATACTAAATGTAATAGATAAAAATTATTTAACAAATGTATTAATAATAGTAATAAGATACTTTGGAGGTATTAAATTAGGTGCAGGAGGCCTCGTAAGAGCCTATACTAAAGCAGCAACAGACGTTTTAAATAAAGTAGAAAAACATGAATTAAAAGAAAGATATCAAATAGAAATAAAAACAAATTATAAAGAACTGGATAAAGTATTATATCTTTTAAAAGATAAAGAAATAAAAAAAGAATTTAATGAAGCTATAATAATAAAAGCAATACTAACAAAAGAAGAAATAAAAGAATTAGATAATAATAATATTAATTATACAAAAAAAGACTTATAATGAAGTGATAACAAAAAATGTAGACTGTGTCTTTTTAGACTATCTACATTTATTTTATCACTTCATTTTATGCTCTTTAATTAAATATTGACTTTGATATAGTTATAACTGGGCGCACGCCGAGGACCGGATTGTTGGCACTGGCGCCGCTGCCCAAGTCACCACCCCTATCCACGAACCACACGTAAGAACCAGAACCGGCGGTT
>OMQW01000083.1 GCA_900313345.1 uncultured Eubacteriales bacterium | reverse complement strand
TTCTCCATAAATAAATAACTACCAACAAAAACATATAATATATTTAAAATAATATATATTGGTAATATTAATCTTTTATATTTCTTCATAACTACTCCTAATTAATTCTATTACTATATACTTATATAATAACTCATTATATCTATTATTATCAAATACCTTTTTCTTAATTATATCAAAATTATCAAGAATAATATAATTAATATTATAATACTCTAGTGTATTTATAATATTTTTTATTTTAAAATACTTTAAAATTAAAATATCATTACCATATAACTGATAATGATTCTTACTTTTAAATACTATTACAAACTCTTTATATATTTTTTTTAAAAAAATATATTTACTTTTCATATACATTTAAGAATATAACTTATTATATTCTTTATATATTCTAACTTCTGCATAATGCAAGGTTAAACTTTATCGGTACATATTCTATTTATAGTCTTAACCATATATAACTAAACACTACCGAGTGGCGAACACCATTGGTGTTGTTCACGTTGTTGCTGTTGACGTTGCCGTCGTTATTCACGTTGAACGCATTGTTCGAATTGTCGGAATTAGGGGAAAGAAGCCTATTTCCAAGTTTAACCAAAAAAATATTTATCAACTATTCTTTTAATATTTAATCTAGATCCATATTTAAAGCCATTATAATAAGTATTTATAGAGAAAAAAGCTTTATCAAGAGATATCTTATTATTTATATATAAATACTTTACTTCTTTTACTCTTTTCTTTACTCTTTCTCTAGTACTTTTGCAAACATTAATAACAGTCTTTTTATCTATTATTCTAAACCTATAACCACAAAATACTACTCCTTCTTTAATACTCATAATATTTGTTTTTTTCTTATTAATTTTTAACTTGTAAGTATTAAGTAATTCTTCTTCAAGTAACATTTTTATTTTCTTTAAATATTCTTTATCTTCATGAAAAATAACTATATCATCCATATATCTAACCATATACTTTAAATGATAATCATGTACTATTTTATGATCTATTCTATTTAAATAAAAAATAGATAAAAACTGACTAGACATATTACCAATAGGAAGTCCTTTACCAAACTTATATAAAGGTATTTCTTCTATTTCTTTTTTTCTTATACTATTATATTTAATTTCTTTTTCTTTTAAAGAAATAATTTTATAATTAATATAGGAATAATTAGTACTATCAATGATAGAACTAATTATTTCATATTCATAAGAATCTAAATCTTTTTTTATCATCTCTTTTAATACACTATGATCAATACTATAAAAATATTTAGACATATCAATTTTTAAAACATAACAACTATCTTTAGTTTTAAAATGTTCTAAATATTTTTTTACTAAATTAATACCATAATCCCTACCTTTATTCTTACGAGTTGCTACATTTCTCATATCGAAATATTTTTCAAGTTTAGGCATTAAAATAAATCTAGTTACATAATGATTAATTATTTTATCTTTTATATTTAAAGACATAACTATTCTATATTTAGGATCTTTAATCATAAATATATTATATTTCATATCTTTATATAAATTATTATTTAAAGCGTAATATATTTCATTTAAATATTCAATTTTAAATCTTTCAAAGTTATATATCTTTTTCTTATTCTTAGTATTTACTCTAATCTCTTTTTCATATATATTTACTAAATCATTATAATTTACTCTCACTTTTTATCCATCCATAAATCATTTTTCTAATAATATCCAATTTACTAGATAATAAATTAAGTTTTTTAAGTGAAATACACTTTTTATCATAACTAATCTCAATATAGAAAACTAACATACTTATTTTAGATACTATTTGTCTTTGTATATAGTCTTTATCTTCACAACTATTACCTAAATATATTAGTTCTAATAAATCATAACTAGTATTTTCTATCCTATTTTTTAAATTAAATTCACTTCTTGGATAATTAATAATTATTTTATCAATATTTTTAATAAAATCTTTTACATTATTAACTATTTTAAACTTATCATTCATGTATAACTTCTTTTATATAGTTAATTATTTTTTCTATTTTATCCATTGGTAATTCTTTTATTTTATCTATTAATTCTTCCTCATATTTTAATACTTTAAATGTCTTTTTACCATCACTCAAATATTTAGAATAATTATTTTTTGGAAATGTTTTTTTAGTTATTTCATTATCGTTTTCTATAACAACATAATTTACTTTATTACTATCTAGTGTATTAGTCACTTTACCTAATACTTCAAGTGGAAAACCTACTTTACCATTTGATATTTTATAATTAAATATTGAATACATCACATAAGCATCTTCTTCATATGAACAATAGAATTTACCTTGTTTTCTTAGTCTTACGCTTTTATTCATAATTAATTTACTTGCAAAAGTTATATATACTTTTACTTCTTTCTTAATATTATAAATTTTAAGGGGTTTGTTTTCACAAACCCCTTAAAAAGCTGGCCTTGCTGACCTTCGGCACACCTGAGGCCTATTTCTCTATACTTATTTTATTTCTTTATCTTATATGGATCACTACTTGTTCCAGTTCCCTCAAATACGATAT
>OMQW01000084.1 GCA_900313345.1 uncultured Eubacteriales bacterium | reverse complement strand
TAATAGACTTTTCAGGAGTAAGAAGCATCCTATCCCCATTATAAATATTTTTAAAATAAACTCCTTCTTCTGTAATATCTTTAGGTTTAGCAAGCGAAAACACTTGGAATCCACCACTATCAGTAAGTATTGGACCATCCCAGTTCATAAACTTATGAAGACCACCTGCTCTATCAATAGTATCTTCTCCAGGTCTAAGCCATAAATGATATGTATTAGAAAGTATTATCCCAGAATGACATTCTTTTAACTCTTCTGGTGATAAAGTTTTTACAGTAGCTTGAGTACCAACAGGCATAAACATAGGAGTATCAAAAGTACCATAATTAGTATGTATCTTACCAAGTCTAGCTTTGGTATTTTTTTCAGTTTTAATTAAATCATATTTTATTTTCATAATTCACCTACTTTATAAACATTGCATCTCCAAAAGAGAAGAATCTATATTTCTCTTTAACTGCTATACTATAAGCATTTAAAATATTTTCTCTACCGGCAAGAGCAGAAACAAGCATTACAAGAGTTGATTTAGGAAGATGGAAGTTAGTAATTAAACAATCAATTCCCTTAAATTCATAACCAGGATATATGAATATCTTAGTGTTACCAGATTCTTCTTTAAAAACTCCATTGTTATTAGAAGCTATAGTTTCAAGAACTCTAGTACTAGTTGTACCAACAGCAATAATTCGTCCATTATTTTTGCGAGTATCATTAAGTTTATCAGCAACTTCCTTGTTCATAATATAATATTCACTATGCATATGATGATCTAAAATATTTTCTGCCTCAACAGGTCTAAATGTACCAAGTCCAACATGAAGAGTAACATAGCAAATATTAACACCCATATCTTCTATCTTCTTTAAAAGTTCTTTTGTAAAATGCAGTCCAGCAGTTGGAGCAGCAGCACTACCAACTTCTTTAGCATAAACAGTTTGATACATATTTTGATCTTTTAATTCTTCATGTATATAAGGAGGAAGTGGCATAGTGCCAAGCTTTTCAAGTATTTCTAAGAATATTCCAGAATAAATCATCTTAAATATTCTAATTCCCTCTTTTCTTTCTTCTAAACATTCGCACTTTAAAGAACCATCGCCAAAAGATACAATAGTACCAACTTTTATTCTTCTAGCAGGTTTAGTTAAACATTCCCAAGTATCTCCCTCTATATTTTTAAGAAGTAAAACTTCAATAGTAGCACCAGTTTCTTCTTTAATACCAATAAGTCGAGCAGGAAGAACTTTAGTATCATTAAGTACTAGAGTATCACCTTTCTTTAAATAAGAACAAATATCATAAAACTTTTTATGTTCTATATCTCCAGTTTCTTTATCTAAAACCATAAGTCTAGCTTCATCTCTCTTCATAAGAGGAGTTTGAGCTATTAACTCTTCAGGTAAATAATAATCAAATTCTTCTAATTTCATATAGTGCCTCCATAAACTCTATAAATTATACCATAAATATTAGTATAATTAAAGTAAAAAATATATATCAATAAATCTATTGATATATCTTAATTATAGCAGTAGCATGTACATCATTTTGTTTATAATTATAATTTAAAATAATATCATCCTTTATATTAGAAATAGAAAAAACACTAGCATTAGTTCTGTCATTATTAAATCGCATATTTAATAATTCTAAATAATTAGTATCAGTTACACCAGTTAAATTAATACCAACTTGTGTTTGATGATATCAAGTAGCAATATAATTAAAATAAATAATATAGCTAATACATCTTTTTTTAAATTTAATTTATCTTTACAAGTTGTATAATTATACCAACGATTTATACTAGACATAGTATCTTCATAAACTAGTTTTAAATCACCTAAATTAGATACATTACTATTTAAATAATTTAAAGCATCCTCTACATTACTATCTTTATATATAATATCTTAAGCCATATAACTATAAGCTCTAACACTTACTAAAGAAAATATAATTAAAGTAATAGTTATTAAAAACAATCTATTTTTTAATAAATTCTTCATCTTATTACCTATAATAAATTATAAAATAAAAAAGGACATTTAAACGAGTTAAATATCTTTAAATAAATTTTCTTGATAATTGATACCAAGTACTTGATAAGCAAGAGGTGTTGCAACTCTTCCTCTAGGTGTTCTTTTAATTAAACCTTTTTGAAGTAAATAAGGCTCATTAGCATCTTCTATAGTAGTTATTTCTTCACCTATACTTGATGCAATAGCTTCAATTCCAACAGGTCCACCATTAAACTTTTTAATAATAGAATTAAGTATTTCATGATCTACTGAATCAAGTCCATAACTATCAACCTTAAGTCTTTCAAGTGCTTTATTAGTTTCTTCTAAATCAATAGCATCTTTTTGATCAACTAATGCAAAATCTCTAACTCTTTTAAAAAGTCTATTAGCTATTCTAGGAGTTCCTCTACTTCTTTTAGCAAGAGCTTCTGCTGCATCATCATTAATAGGCATTTCAAGAACTCTAGAAGTTCTTTTTATTATTTCAGATAATTCATGATCTGTATAATAATTAAGTTTAGAAACTATTCCAAATCTATCTCTTAATGGGCTAGATAAATCACCTGCTCTAGTAGTAGCACCAACTAATGTAAATGGTGGTAAATCTATCTTTATACTATGACTGTTACCATCACTTCCAACAACTATATCCAAAGTAAAGTCTTCCATAGCTGGATATAATATTTCTTCAATAAATCTAGGCATTCTATGAATCTCATCAATAAATAAAACGTCCCCTGGCTCAAGTGTTGAAAGTATTGCAGCCAAATCACCACTCTTTTCAATAGCAGGACCAGAAGCAGTTCTAATATTAGTTCCCATCTCATTAGCAATTATATAAGCAAGAGTTGTTTTACCTAGTCCAGGAGGTCCATAAAGTAATACATGATCAAGAACTTCATCTCGCATTTTAGCAGCTTTAACAAAGACTTCTATATTTTCTTTAACATCTTTTTGACCAATATAATCAATAAGTCTTTCAGGTCTAATCTTTTGATCCATTGATATATCAGAACTATTTTCTTCTTCTTTATAAATATCTTCTTTCATAAGCTCCTCCTATCTTAAAAGCAATTTTAAACTTTCTTTAATTTGATCTCCTATAGATAAACTTTTATCTACCTTAGAAATAACTTCTTTGATATCTTTTTCTTTATAACCTAAACTAATAAGTGCATCATGAAGTTCTGAAATATCATTAGAATTATCTACATTAGTAATATTTATATCATTAAGTTTTCCCTTTAAATCAAGAACTATTTGTTTAGCAACTTTATCACCTATCTTAGGAAATTTTTTTAAATATAAATAATTTTCTCTTTCAATAGCATCACTTATACCATTAATAGATCCAGTTGCAAGTATAGGTAAAGCCATTCTAGGACCTAACCCTTTAACACTAATTAACTTTAAAAAGAAATCTCTTTCTTCCATAGTTTTAAACCCATATAAAGAAAGTTCATCTTCCCTAACTACTTGATAAATATAAATCTTTTCTTTTGAACCTATATTAAAAGAATAAGGATTAGGAGTATTTATAAAAAAACCTATTCCATTAACATCTAATGCTACTCCATTAGGATACACATTATCTACTATACCGTTTAAAAAATCATACATATTATCACCACTTTCATTATACAAAAAAAGAATCCTTATATCAAGGATTCTTTAAACAAATGTTTTAATCTTCTTTTAAATTACAATAAACATCTTGTACATCATCTAAGTCATCAAGTCTTTCAAGTAATGTATCAAGTTTTTCTCTTTTTTCTGGATCTGTTATTTCTACTGTATTAGTAGGCAAAAAAGTAACTTCTGAAGTTAAGAATTCTTTAACTCCAGCATCTTCTAAAGCTTTTTTACATTTAATAAAATCTTCAGCAAGAGTAGTAATTACATAACTATCTTCATTTGAAACAAAGTCTAGTGCTCCATTATCAAGACTAGTCATCATCATATCATCTTCAGGATAATCATTTGGAATAGCGATAATTCCACGTCTTTCAAACATATAACTAACACTACCACTAGTACCTAAGTTACCACCATGTTTAGAAAAAGCAGCACGAACATCACCTGCAGTTCTATTCTTATTATCTGTTAAACAATCACACATAACAGCAACACCACAAGGTCCATATCCTTCATATCTAATAGCTTCATAATTATCATTATCTTGAGAACCAGCTGCTTTTTGAATAGCTTTTTCTATATTATCCTTAGGCATATTAGCACTTCTAGCTTTTTCAACTACCATTCTAAGTGCTGCATTACTATCTGGATCTGGTGCTCCACTTTTAGCTGCAACATATAATTCTTTAGCAAGTTTTTGAAATACTTTTCCTCTTGCAGCATCTATTTCACCTTTTTTTCTATGAATTGTAGCCCACTTTGAATGTCCACTCATAAAATCACTCCTAACAATTTTTAAATACTTTAATATATTATCATATATTTTAAACTTTTTAAATAATTTTTTATAAATTAAACAAGAGTATTAAGAATATCATCCATCTCTTTAATTTCATCACTATTAGTTAAATCTTTATCTAAATTCTTATTAAACCATTCTGGAACCTTAGAATCGTTTTTAATAGTTTTAGTAACTGTTTTAAGATTCTTTCTCTTCTTATATTCTGTTTCGCATCTTTTCATAGCTTCTTCAACAGTTTCAACTCCAAGTCTCTTCCATTGCCCTGCAATAGTTTCAACATAATTTTTATTTAACTTTTCATTATTAACTTTTAAAGTATATGAAATTAAAACATTAACAACACCAGGATTTAATTTTTGTTCAACAAGTAAATCTTCAACAATTTTTAAATCTCTACTAGTAGGATTAGTTCCATGACTTTTAGCTTTTAAAAATCTATAAGGACTAGTATTTTCAAAAGTATAAACCATCTTAGCCCACTTAGAATTATCTCCAACAGGTTTCTTTAAATACTCAGGTTGACTCTTATAAATAATAGTAGGTAAAGCCCCATCATTTCTAAATTGATAGTAGTTTCTAGCAGTCTTTCTAAAGTAAGCCTTATCAAACAATCCCTTCTCATTAATAGAATCTCTAACTAAACTAATAACAGCGTTAGTATCTAAATTATAAGTATAACTAATAGTATTAATAAGTTCCTTAACATCATCTGAAAAGCATCTATCACTATATAAATTCTTAGGAATAGAAGATATTAAGAAATCAAAATCAATAACAGGTTCTATTTTAATATTACCCTCTTCTCTTTTAGAAACATCATATTGTATATCAACAGTGCCAGGAACAGCACTAAATATATCAGAAAAATTTTCAGTAATATCAAAATAATCTTTTAAATTAACTCTAGGCACTTTAAAATAATCAAGTAATTTATCATATTCATTCTTACCTAAATTATTATAAAGAACTATATTAAGTATTGGATGATGAAAGAAATCATAACTAGAAAGTGGTGAATAAAGCATATAAACAAAGTTATTTAAATTATTATCTTCTTTATAATAAGTCTTTAATAGTCCTACTGCTTCAAGCTTCTTTCTAGCTATTAATATTTTATCAAGACTAAGCTGCATAGTACTCATTAAATGATGATGAGTAAAAGAACTACTCATTAAAGCATACTTATCAAGATCATCTATTAAAGTATAATAAAGAGCAACTGCTGTATAACCAATAATTGGTTGATAAAGCATAGAAACAATATTATTATCTTGCTTACTAATAACTGTTTTATTAACTACTATATAATTATCAGCAGGTAAAAGTGTTATTTCCTTCATCTAAATCACCTAAAAATATAATACTCTAAAAGTAAAAAAAAAGAAACAATTTTGTTTCTTTATTTTACTATTATAACACTTCTTGTTGATGTATTACTAGAAGCTTCTCCAGTATCAGCACCAACTTTAAATAAAGCATCTAAATTAGTGTAATCATTACCTCTAATCATAAACGGATATTTAGGTGTAGGATAAAAATATGTAGAGGAATAGAAATTTCTACTTTCAATATTTTGTCCTAAACATCTTTTACCATTACATGAAGTTTCATAATCAGTTGTTTCAAAATAATCATAATACTTTCTACTAGGCATAGAAGTAAATGAAGATTTACCTAAATTATCACTGTTATTTCCCATAACATATTCACGTGCATAATTAGAAATATCATATATTCCAGTATTATTACCAGTAGTAGAATATACACAATCACTTATAAAGTTATAACTTGTATTTATACTTTTAATAATTTTATCATCTAAAGTATAGTTCTTATTACCATATATACCATATTTAGATTGAGCTAAATAAGCCATTAAACTCCATTCAGAGTTTTTAATCATATGTGTATCAGCATTACTTGATAAGCTAAAGTTAGTATTAATTAAATTATAAAATTCTGATACAGATTTAGTGGTTAATGGCGTTGTTGTAGGAATTGAACTAACATTAGTACCATCTGAGGAAACCATAAACTTACTTATCCATAATCCACTAACAGGACTAGTTGTAGAATCATTCATACAACTATCTCCAAAGCAAAAACCAACTGGAGTAATAAAATTACCAGCAACAGCTGCATCATAATCACCAGTTCCATTATCAGTAGTGTTCTTAGGAACAAATTTAATATCAAAAGCACCAGGAGTTTTTAAAGAAACCTCATTAGCTCCTTCTAACTTAACACCATAATTTTTCTTTAAACTAAATGAAAATCTAGGAATCCAAACATAATAAGCTCTAATATCATTTTGATCAATAACAGTTCCAACAGCAGCTTTTTTATAAGTATCTAATTTATTACTATCATTAATATAAACGCTATTAGCATACTCTAAATTATCATAATTATACCATTTACTAGTATTCATACTATCAGCTTTAATAACAGTATTATTAGTATCATCATATTTAACAGGTATCATATTTTCTGCTAGTTTAGCTTCATTAGGAGTACCATTTAATTGTTCCGCATTAAGAACTATATTTGCACTAAATACTTTGCCCTGTACTCCATTATCACTATTAGCATCAATCCAAATTTTTAACTCAAAATTTATTACTTCATTAGTATCAATTGTGCCAGTTGCAAGAATTCTACCAGAATCATTTTTATCTAAAGAGCTTAACAGATTAACACCACTACTTATACCATCTTTAATAAGTTCATATTTAATATAACTATCTTCAAGTCTAGTTTGTCCATCTGTTAAATCTAAATCTTTTAATATAACTAAATACGTACTACTTAAATTTCCAGTATTACTAATACTAAACTTATATGGTGTACTACTAAGTCCTTTATTATCACTAGTAGGAACAGCACTAGTAAGAGTTAATGATTCATTATTACCAGTTAATCCTACTTTCAAATCTCCTACTCTTATAGTATTTGTCTTATCACTATCTAAATTAATTGTATACCAAGCATAACTACTAGAAACTAGTAAAATTAAAGTAGCAAAAATAGCAAAAAATAATAAATACTTTTTGCTTTTTTTTCTTTTAGAAACATTAGTTATAGTAGTATCATCTTCAAAAGTTAATAATTCTATAGAAGAATTATCATCATAACTATCTAAAAGTTCTATTTCAGCTGTTTTATCCTTTTTCTTCATGGTACGCATCCTATCTTAACAATATAATAGCATTGTTAAAATTCTATTTCAATAATTTTTTTATTTATCTAAATATTTTAACATCTTATTTACATCAATATGCATTATTTCATCTACAACATCATATAAAGTAAGTCCAACACTATTAGGAAAAATAACATTAGATAAATAAGTCCACATATCATCATTACTAACATTATATCCAACTCTTTTTAACTCACTTCTTCTAGAATCAAGAACAGATTCTACTCTACTTCTAAGTTCTAAACTACTATTAAACTCCATAATTACCTCTTCATTTTAGCTCTAGGAAAACTATTATAATAAACATCTTTTAAATGACTTTCAGAAACATGAGTATATATACCTGTTGCAGCAATAGACTCATGTCCAAGTAACTTCTGTACTGATAATACATTACACCCTTCATTTATTAAATGTGTTGCAAAAGTATGTCTAATCATATGAGGTGATATATTTTTTTTAATACTTGTTTTCTTAATTACCCTAGTTAATATATCTCTAACTCCTCTTTCAGTAAGTCTAAATCCTTTATTATTAATTAATAAATAAGGACTATTAGTTTTATTAAGTTTTATATATCCATCTCTTAAATAAAGATCAAGTATATCCATGCAATATTCACCATAATAAACATATCTTTCTTTATTTCCCTTACCAACAATAAATATTTTTCTTTCATTTTTATTAATATCAGAAACTTTAACAGAACATAATTCCCCAACTCTCATACCACTAGCATATAAAAGTTCAAGTATTAGTCTATCCCTTTGTCCCAAAGCATCTTTAATATCAGGTACACTAAATAACTCTTCCATCTCATTATATTCAAAATATCTAGGAAGTCTTTTCTCTTTCTTAGGACCTTCTATATAGATAAAAGGATTATTATTAGTAACTTTTTTATATAATAAATAATTATAAAAACTTCTAAGTCCTGATAAATTACGACATATACTAGAATTTTTTTCATTTAATTCTTTATTTAAATAAATTAAATATCTTCTTATATCACTATATTCTAAATTTAAATAATTAAGTTCTTCTCTTTTTAAAAATATAAAAAATTTCTTTAAATCATCTTGATAATTAATAATAGTATATGAAGAATACCCTCTTTCATACTTCAAATAATCTAGAAACTTATTTACATTTTCCATGTCCTAGGATCATCCTTTTCCTCTATAGCAAAATCATCTATTTCTATTTGATTTTCAACTTCTTCATAGTTAATAATAGGTGTAATTGGTACAGTATCAATTTCTTCTTCAATAATATTTGTCTTAATATTATTTTTAACTAAAGTAGCTTTTTTATTTTTATTAATATTATTATTTGCAATAGAAACTAAATTATCAGATAATCCATTATTTTTTAATATATATCTTAAAAGTCTAATATAATAATATTTTTTTTGTTCAGTTGGAGCTTTAAGTATAAAATGTCTTAAATATTTTCTTAAAAATTCATAACTTCTTTCATTACCAATATAAACACAAGTACTATTTTGTAAATTTTTTAAGTCTCTAAAATGTCCATCTCTTTTAAAGCTTTCAGTTTTAAGTAAACTACCCATTTTTTCAAAAATATTAAATAATACAGGGCAAGCATTGTCATTATTTCTTATACTTAAAATATAACTATTACATTTAGTAAATGATTTACTAGCATCTAGTTTATCTCTATCTTTTTTATAATATATATCAATCTCTCTATATAAAGGATTATTAAACACTATTAATAAATGCCCTTCTTTATCCTTAGGATTTTTAATCTTTCCAGCATAAGCAAAAGTCCTATATTTAAATTCTTTAATTTTTTCACTATATTTAGAATTATTAATTAAATCATTGCTATTTTCGTAATTAGTAGTTTCTAAATCAATATCTTTTAAATCATTTGAACTAATAAGAGGAACACAAACTTTCTCATTATAACCAAAGCATAAATTAAACTTCATAAAAAAACTACCTCCTATATTTTGATTTTAATATCAAAAAGATATTAAGTCAACTATTTACGAAGTAGTTTCTTACTGCTTTTATTATAATAATAACTCTCTAATAATCTAAGATAAAAATAATAATGGTCATATTTACTCAACTCTTTTAAAGCTCTTTTTAAAGTTCTATTATAACCAATAACTTTTTTTTCTAAAAACTTTATATCAAGCAGTTCTTTTCTATCATTATATATAATATCTAAAGAATTAATATCGCTTAATGAAATGAATGGAATATACGTATTAATTATTTCTTTTTCTTTATCATTAACTATACCTGTAAGAAGTAATTTAGAGTTATTAATATCTAAATTACTGTCTTCAGAATAATTATCATATATATATATTCCAATTCTTTCTTCATAAGCTGGTGCATGTACTAAATGCATTCCATCTTTAAAGTTAGATGTAACTATGTCAATATCTATTATTTTACCATTTTCAAGTGGAACATAATTACTATCATCCAACTTACATCGAAGTATAGACATAAAAAATCTCCTTATTTTTGATAATCACATTTAGAGCATTTTATAGTTCCTTGGTGATCTACTAAAATACTATTACATTCTGGACATTTTTCATTAACAGGGATATCCCAAGTAGCAAGTTTGCATTTTGGATAATTAGAACATCCATAAAATATTTTACCCTTTCTAGTCTTTCTTTCAATTATCTTACCAGTATGACAATCTGGACAATCCATAATTTCTTTAACTTCTTTTTTCTCTTTTTTAATATATGTACAAGTAGGATAATTAGAACAAGCTGTAAACTCTCCAAATTTACCCTTACGTATAACTAAATTACTGCCACACTCTGGGCAAATTTCACCAGTTTCCTTTGGTGGAACCTTTTCCATAGTTTTAAGAGAATTTTCAACTCTTGGTTCAAACACATCATAAAATTTTCTTAAAACATCATTCCAAACAAGTTTACCTTCTGCAATAGAATCTAAATCATCTTCCATTTTAGCAGTATATTTAACATTTATCAAATCACTAAAAAATTCTTGTAATTTTTTATTTGTTTCTATACCAATCTCTGTTGGATAGAATTTCTTTTCTTTTAATT